>JAFGUD010000532.1 GCA_016938685.1 Bacteroidales bacterium
AACGCCCAATTGAGCTGCATGCCGTTAGCTGGCGTGTGTTTTTGCGAATGCAAAAACCATGACAGATAGGCATGACAGCTCCAATTGAATGTTATGCGCACATAGTAATTTTCTCAACTATTTTCCAAATGTCCGATATATTGTAAAATAATTGTACCTTCCGGTTCGTAGACTATTTTTTCATCTTTAAAAATAAAATAATTGGGGTCATGTTTCCAATAAAAATCACTTGTTCGATATTGAATAAATTCTTCCCGAACAAAATGTGCTTCAAATGCACTGATTACTTCTTCAGAGAATTTCAGTGCAACTTTTAATAAAATTTCATTTTTTGGTAATTTAATAAAATCTTCATATTGATCATGCTCAATAAATAAGTAATTCGTAAGATTTTTAACATATGGTTTCAAAATTTCAATTCGTACACCTACTGTTTTACCATAATTATAATTAAAATTACTGCATACTTTCCTTGAAGCAGGAAATGGCTCTCCTTTTACATTACATAAAATATCAATACTTTTTCCTGAATAAGATTTTGGCATTAATAAAAAATTATCAATTTTATCTCTTGATATTTCATAAATGTCATCTGATTTTATTTTTCCTTTTTCCTCTTTTAAATTTAACTTTTCATTTAGGCTTAATTCCATTTTAGTTTCAAGATCTTCTGGATCAATAAAAAATGCAATTGTATGTCGTTCCTTAATTAGATTTTTAAATGAATCCAATTTCTCTCTATTTGACCCGGTATCAACAAAACTTGGAGTTATTTTTGAATCAGTTTCATCAATCAAAAAAAATAAAATGTCCTTATTTTTCTCCAGTGCTTTTTCGTATTCCAACATTGTATAAGATTTTCCTGACTCTTCATGTATACTTCCGTATCTCATTCCGATAATACCAATATAAATATCGCATATTTCACATTCACTTAGGCATGTAGTCAGTGTATTTTCTTTTCTTGCACCAAATTGTTCCATACCTCTAATATTGACATCATATTTTTGTAATAGATCCCATACTTTTGATCTATGCTCCTTTAAGTCTTGAAATGTGGATGAGATAAAAACAGTTTTGACCATATTTACTCCAATATGACTTTACTATGTGCGCATAACAGCCGCTTGACTTGCAAACCGTTAAGCTGGCGCGATTCGTGCGTAAGCAGGAATCGTGACAGATAGGTTTGACAAGTCGAAG
>JAFGUD010000068.1 GCA_016938685.1 Bacteroidales bacterium
TACATTGGTAAATGCCGATGCTACATTGATTTAGTTCAAACGAGTTTTTGCGAAGTTTGGACTAATTTCAATGTGCAATCGGTATTAGGTGTTCTATACTTTGTTTAATCCACTTCATTGCGATTGGTTTTTTATGAGTAAGAGACTCCTCATTCTTCGGAGTAGTACAAAGTTGGTTATCTCTAAAAACAAGTTACAACTACCGAAAATATTAAATTTAAGAGACAGTAATGACTAAATTTGAGCTTTCTCCTCAAAAAAAATATTGTTATTTAATGAAAAATTTTAACTTTGTTTTCTTTATAATCTCCCTTTTTTAGAGGGGGACAAAGAGGGATTTATACTAAACCTCTTCTAAAATTTGTAATTGTATATGTCGATAGACTTTTAGTTTTGCATTACGACTTTGCGAAGTAATCCAACCGACCAAAGGGAGTTCATGTTAGTAATTACTAAAAGCGTATCGGTATAACCCATAAAACCTAAACTTGTTATGGAAAAAAAGATACGTACCGTTTTAGTTGACGACGAAAAAAACAGTCTTATTATAATGCAACGATTGTTGGAAAAACATACTCCACAAGTCGAAATAGTTGCTACGGCTCAGTCTGTGGCAGAAGGAATTGAAGTTATAAATGAACACAATCCCGAATTGGTTTTTCTTGATATTTCTATGCCCGACGGCGATGGTTTTGAAGTAATAGAAAAAGTTGAAAGTAAAGATTTTCAGGTTATTTTTAGTACTGCTTACGATCAATATGCAATAAGAGCGTTTGAAGTTGCAGCTTTGCATTATATTCTAAAACCCGTAAAACCGGAGGATTTGGTAGAAGCATTGGCGCGTTTTGAAGCAATGAAAGCCGAAGATATTACCGAAAAAATATCAATCCTTAGTAATGCGCTCAAAGAAACACCAACCAGACTTATTCTTCCTACTTCAAATGGCATGCATGTTATTGAAGTTCAGGATATTGTAAGGTGTGAGTCGAGCAATAATTATACAACATTTTATTTTACTGATAAAAAGAAAATTGTTGTTTCTAAGTCGATTCAGATATATGAACAGTTGTTAGAATCCTCAAATTTTTGCAGAATTCACAATAAACATTTGGTTAATTTGAAATACATAAAAAAATATGTGAAGGGCAGGGGAGGATATGTTATTTTGCATGACGATAGTCATGTAGATGTTTCAGACGGACGGAAAAAAACATTTTTGGACAAATTATCAGAATACGCTTTGAAAAGTTAATGTAGTATAAAGTTAAATGTTTAAAGTTCATAAAACTTGTACTCTCAGAATCTAATCGATTGTGTTATGGCTCATTGAAAAAACAAATAAAAGAAGGATTTTAGAGCACATATCGACCCGAAATATATATTGTTAGCCAAACATACTGAAAGTATTATTTAATTTAAACAAAGGAGATATTAAAATGAAAAGAGTATTATTTACTGCCGTTTTACTATTTGGATTTTTTGGTAATATCTGGGCCTATAATCAGGTTATTGAACCTTTAATTGGATATTGGTTTGTTGTAGAGAAAAATTATAATTACTCAAGCGAAGATAGTGTTAATTATGAGGAAATTGTGATAAATAATTTTGTCTTTAACGAAGATGGAACTGGATTTTGGATGGTTGAAAGAGAAAAAAAACATTCTAATAGCGAGTCGGAAAAAAATGAAGAAAAATTCAGTTACAAATGGAAGATTTTAGATGATAAAATAGTGTTTGATTTTTATGAAATGGACAGAGTGTTTGAAAGTGATTTTGATATTTCAGATTCAATTCTAACTTTATCTGATCCTGAGGGAAATATAAGGAAATATTCTAAGAAACGGATTTGATGTGTAATGTTTTGATTTCCAGACGCTAACAATGTATGTGGAAAATAGGCGAGACTGTAGTAGATTCAATGGTTGTAGTCTTTTTAAAATTCATCTCGGTTTGATAGTTTTGAAGCAAGCAATCGCCTACTTTGTATATACCATCCGAAGGCAAGGATAGCGAAAAATATTTACGAATGATATCAAAAAACTGTATTACCAGTATACTGAAATAGTTTCCTGAAAACTGACTGATAGGAAACTTTAAATTACAATGAAATTACTGAAACGACAAGGTTTTACCACTTTAATGACACTTTGTAATTGATTAAAAAAACAGACATATAGGGTAGTTGGCATTCGCTCACATTATTTCTGAACCGGTCAAAGGGAGTTCACGAATTTTAAATGTGAGTTAAGTAAAAGAGGCATAAAAAAATCCCGAATTATATTCGGGATTTTTTTTATTTCAGTGGTTGTAATATTACTGTATTTGTAGACATTGAGCCTTTTGCTTCGGGTTTGTTCAAAATAATTGGAAAATCGCTTTTGTTCATAATCCAAACTGCAAGTTCGTCCATCCAATAACTTGCCGCTGATGGCAAAGGATGCGCTCCGTCTTTGTATCTTCCAAAGCTAGGATTGTTTAAAGATATTTTGTACGAAGGATAATATCTTCCGGTTTTGGCGTATCTCAAAATTAAGTCGTTTATTCCTGTGTCGTCTTTCCAGTTTGGAGGTCCAACCCACACAAACGGAACATCTCCCATGTCATTAATAATTTTTTTCACAAAATCAGCTCTTTTGGTTTTAATATCAGAAACAAAAAGTTCATTAGCACCAAGAACAAGCATTACATAAGTTGGTTTGTACAAGTTGATGTAATATTTTAAAGTATCGTATTGGCCAAACCACATAGACTGCGAACTGTACCACATAACAGTATAAAGTTCGTGCCCGTTTGCTTCGCAATAATCTCTGGCTGCCCATCTGAGCTGTTCAAGCATTGAGTCTCCAATAAGAAGGATTTTTTGAGAAGAACTGTCCATTTTCGGCACTTCTTCTTTAACCTTAACAGCAATCATTGCTTCTTGCGGAATAGTATCGCCGACAAAGAAAGATTTAATTCCTGTTTTTTTCAACTCAACTCCACCAATTTTAATGGTTTTGGAGCTAAACGAATAAAGAGCTAAAATTCCCGTGGAAATAAGTATGATTGCTATAAAGCGCCAAACGTCTTTCATATATACAGTTTAAAAAAACATAAAAAGAATTGAATAAACATTCAATTTACGGTATTAGTTAGTAATTGTAGGGTCGTTTAAAAAGTTTGCATCAACTTTTGAGTTCAAAATAGTAACAATTGTGTCAGTAATATTCCAATCAGGATTTCCGTAAAGTAATGTGCCACCAATAGAATTGCTGATAACTAAATTATATTGTTTGTTTATATTAACTTCATTAACAACATTAACAATGCTATCGTAAACTCTTTGAGTAAGCATCATTTGATCTTCTTGCAATTCGTAAGATTTTTCTTCTTGCCATTGTTGAAGTTGCATTTGTTCGTCAGATAAATTTTGAGCTTTATCCTGATAATTTTGAGTTGTGATAAGATGTTGAGAATATTGAGATTGTAGTTGGTAAGCTCTATTTTGTAAAGATAACATTTTGCTTTGAAGTTCTTTTTCCAAATCTTGTTGTTTTTGCATCAAACCAAGTGAAAGAGCGTTGTATAAGTCGTAATTATTCAAAACTGTATCAAGATTAACATAAACAATTCCCAAGTTGTTTACAATTTCGGTAGAATTTTCGTCATTGTTGGTTGAACCGGTTTTGTTTGATAATTTATCAACGAATAATAAAAGAACACCTACAAGTGCTACAATGCTGATAATTAGTGAGATTTTGTTCGTTTTCATAGTTATATAATTAGAAATTTTAATTTAGTCGTTTGTTTTTTCTATAATATTTTCTGTTTCAATATTTTTATTGATTTTAGAATCAACTGATTTTAGTAAAGAAGTAGCATAAAAAGCAATAAATCCGGCAATAATAAGCATTATCATTTGGCTTTCGTGAGCCCCAAATGCAAAAATATGACCATTTTCTCTGCTTAAGCCGTAAATAAATAGAGTTTCAATTACCATAAAATGCCAACTTCCAATTCCTCCCGGAGAAGGAAATACCATTCCGTAACTTGCCATAACAAAAGCTGTTAATCCAACCATTACGCCATAATGACTTGTAAAATCGAAAGCCCAAAAAGCAACGTAAATCATCACAAAATACATTGTCCAAATAAACAATGAATGAGCAATAAAAATCCATTTGTTTTTTAGAGCGATAACGCTTTTAATTCCGGCAACAAAATCTTCAATGAACTTCTGAAATTTCAGGTAAATTTTTGTTTTAGCTATTTTTTTTCTAAAAACGAAGAGCAAAATTAGTGAAAATATGCCAATTACAAAAATTGCGATTAAAATCCCTGCAGATTGTGTTATGTTTTGAATTGTTTTTTGTGCCGATTCGTTAGTTGTTAAAAAATCTAATACTACAGAAAATTGTGAAATCGCAACAACAATAGTAAGTATAAGCAGGATAATCATGTCTATTATTCTTTCAGTGACAACGGTTCCCAGAAGTGACGTGAAAGGGATTTTTTCGTATCGGCTTGTTATTGTGCATCTAAGAATTTCTCCGGAACGAGGGATGGCCATGTTTGTAAGGTACATAATCATGACTGACAAAAATAGAGTCTTGTTTCTTGGTTTATAACCAAGTGGTTCTATTAGCAAGCGCCAGCGAAGCGAACGGCTAATATGGCTAAGTAAACCTAAAAACATAGAAAATAGCAACCACCAATAATTAGCTTTTTTTAGTGCTTCTTTTATGCTTTTAAAGTCTTGTTTATGGTATACAAGCCAAAAAAGGATAAGCCCGATTAAAATAAATCCGGTTATCTTCAGTGTTTTCTTTTGATTTTCTTTCAATTTTCCTTAAACTTTTTCTAAAACTATTCTAAATGTTTCCATTATTGGGTTTGCTAGTACTTTTTGACAGATTTGTTCAACTGCTTTTTTAGCTTCTTCTTCTGATTTAGCTTCTATTTCAACGTTAATGTGTTTACCAATTCTTACATTGCTAACATTGTTGAATTTTAGATTCTGCAAAGTATGTTTAACTGCTTTGCCTTGTGGGTCTAACAGATTATCAAGAGGCATTACATCTATTGCTGCGTTAAATTTCATAGTTTGATTTATTTACAAATTATACTTGAAAATTCGTTGCCAAAATTACGTATATTGCTTTTGATTACAAAACAATTTATGTAATGTTAACGATTTCTAATAAAATTGGAAGGAATTTTGCGCTTTACTTATGTAATTTTTTTATTTTTGTAAAAGTTGCTTTGTTAAAAAACAACTGTTAGAAAAGACAATATGTATAAATTTCCAAACAAATAAATAAATGAAAAAAATAATTGCCTTAGTATTTTTTGTTTTTACTTTTACTTTAAGTTTTTCTCAAAACGCTGAAAAGCAACACGAAGCAAATTTTTTATTTGGTTTTGCTCGTTTAATGGAGTGGCCGCAATACGAAGAAAATCAGGTTGTTGTTCATGTTTTAGGCGAATCTGTTGTGTTTGATTACTTAAATTATATGTCAATAAATAGCGAAGTTTCCGGAAGAAAGTTAATTGTACGTCAGTCAAATTTAGAAAATGCTGTTAATTGTAATATTTTGTTTATCAGCGAAGGCAATAGTTACCTTTTGCCTGAAATATTAGGTCAGTCAGCTAATAAAAGTGTGTTAATTGTTACCGAAAAACCCGGCTTAACTTTTCAAGGTGCTGATGTCTCTTTTTCTAAAAAAATAAATTCTATAGGTGATTCTTCTTTGACATACACTTACAATTTGAATACAATAAAAGAAAAAGACATCAAAGTAGCCATTGAATTTATAGGGTACGGAAAAAATTAATTTTTTTTATTCATAATATTCAATTTGATATTCGAAAATGTAGATAAGGTCTTCTCCTTTGTATTCAAGTCCCTTGATTATATTTCCTTGTTCGTCTAAATCGTACTTGTATGTAATTGTGTTGAAAACATTTCTTTCGATTATTTTTTCAATCAGGTTATCGTTTTCATCATATTTGAAAATATTTTTATAATCAATAATATTGTTGTTGCCGTATTTTATTTCTTCTGAAATTTGTCCATTTTGGTTGTAAATATATTGTGTCTCTTCGATTATACCTCCCTTGAAATCATGTTTTGTGGTTTTAATTAGAACATTTTTTTCGTTGTATTCAAAATATAAAGTTGAACGCTCATTTTCCTGCGGGTATTCTTTTTCCCATTCAAACATTAAATTATTTTCGTTGTAATTGTATTTGTTTTTAACAAAAATTTCATCTTCTTCGTGTGTTATTTCGCTGGTTTTTAGGTTTTTGTTGTTGTATTTGTATTCTGTTTTTTCTTCAATTTCGTTGTCTTCGTCGTAACTTATTTTTTCAATTAAGTTATTGAAACAGTCGTAAGTAAAAATGATTTTTCCGCCTGATTCCCCATTGTAAGTTCTTTCTATTTCTGTTAATTTATTGTTTTCATCATATTTAAAAACTTGTTCTTCAAATATGGTTCCATCTGAATTAATTGTTTGTAATTTAGTGTAATGCCCGTCTTCATCAAACCAAATATTTTGATCTTTTTGCCAAATATTTCTTCGTGAGCCTTTTTGCCATTTCCCGTCTTTTTTCACTGTCACAAATGATTCTTCGTGGTAATATTTTACATTTCCTTTTAAATCTTTTGTTGATAAATTGTATTCGCATTGAGCGTTTAGAAGACTTGCGCTTGCCAAAAAAAATAAAACAAATAAAAAACCAATAGTAGTTGCTTTCATGATTTTAGGATTTGGTTACTAATTTAGGATTTTTTTTTGAAACCTTCAATAAAAAAAAGAATTTGAGGAATATTTTTTAGTTTTGCATAAATATTTTGTTTTGATAAAAACACCCGGACATATTGAAAAGCTGATTTCCGGCGGCGAAAATCAGACATTGGATTTTAAGTTTGAAATTTCTAATGCTCAAAAAATAGCCAAAACACTTGTTGCTTTTGCAAATACAGACGGAGGCACATTGTTGATTGGAGTAAAAGATAATGGTGTTATAGCCGGAGTTCGGACAGATGAGGAAGTATATATGATTGAAAGTGCCTCAAAAATTTTCAGTCGTCCAAAAATCAATTTTGAAGTAAAACCTTGGAATATTAGAGGTAAGCAAGTTTTAGAAATTACTATTCCTCAAAGTGATATTAAACCTCATTTTGCAAAAGATGCTGACAATAAATGGAAGGCATATATTCGTGTTGCAGATCAGAATTTTTTGGCAAATAATGTTCAGGTAAGGGCTTGGAAAGAAAAAGAAATAAGACGAGTTAAGATAAAGTATTCAAGAAAAGAAGAATTTTTGCTTGATTATTTAAAAGATTTTGAGTCAATTACTTTTGAAAAATTCATTGAATTAGCTGAAATAAAACCCAAAGAAGCTGAAAATATACTTGTTGATTTTATCATTCTTGATATTATTGAAATAAGTTTTACCGAAAAAGAGGTTTTGTATAGTTTTAAAGAGTAATTTAGTTGTCAGTTGCGAGTTGTCAGTTAGCCAGTAGTCAGTAGCCAGTTAACCAGTTATTGAGTTGTCGTGTTTTTCACTTATTCCATTATTTTATTATTCAAGCATTCACTCATTCACTCATTCATTCATTCATTCATTCATTCCATTATTCTATTATTCTATCATTCTATTATTCAAGCATTCACTCATTCCATTATTATATTATTCTGTCTTTCTATCATTCTATTATTCCTGTATTCGATCATTACTCGTAAACTCGTGAGACCGCTATCGCTAAGTTCTATCATTCTATTATTCCTGCATTCTATTATTCTGTAATTCACTCATTCTATTATTCAAAATTTCTTTTTGCGGTTTTCATAAAAAATACTTCTTTTGTTCGATATATCCACAAACACACAAACGTTGTAATTAAATGAAAAACAGTAGTTTAGTGTCTATAACAGATTATTCTGTAGACGATATTCTTCAAATACTTGATTTGGCAAGTTTTTTTGAAAAAAATCCTCGACCTAATTTTATTTCAGACAAAGTAGTAGCAACATTATTTTTTGAGCCTTCAACTCGTACACGGTTAAGTTTCGAGACTGCAATTCAAAGATTAGGCGGCAGAGTTATTGGTTTTACTGATGCCGGAACTTCAAGCGTAAGCAAAGGAGAAACTCTTAAAGATACCGTGCTGACAGTTGCAAATTATGCCGACTTAATTGTAATGCGACATCCTATTGAAGGTAGCGCAAGATACGCAAGCGAGATTTCGCCTGTGCCGGTTATAAATGCAGGAGACGGCGCAAACCAGCATCCAACGCAAACGTTGCTAGATTTATATTCCATTAAAAAAACTCAGGGGAAATTGGAAAACCTTAACATTGTTATGGTTGGCGACTTGAAATATGGAAGAACAGTGCATTCGCTCATTCATGCTCTTTCTAATTTTAATCCTACTTTTCATTTTGTATCTCACAAAATATTAGAAACACCCAATGAATACAAACTTTTTCTAGATGAGAAAGGAATTAAGTATTTTGAGTATTCTAATTTGGATAATGCCATTGCCCAAGCAGATGTTATTTACATGACTCGTGTTCAAAAAGAAAGATTTTCTGATTTAATGGAATATGAGAAAACAAAAGATGCATATGTCCTTAGACGAGACATGCTTGAAGGAGTAAAGCCAAACATGAAAGTTATGCATCCTTTGCCAAGAGTTAATGAAATTTCAATAGATGTTGATGATACAGTACAAGCATATTATTTTCAGCAAGCTAGAAACGGAGTTTATACAAGACAGGCTATCATAGCTAAAGTTCTTGGAATTGATGTTAAATAGACTGTTATTGCGCTTGTTTATTGTAATTTCTTAAAAAAATTCAGATGAAACGAACATGTAAAAATAATTATTTACATACAAGGAAATGATTAAATCTCACTTCATTATTCGATATTCATTATTCATTATTCAAAATTTAAATAGATGAAACGAACATGTAAAAATAATTATTTACACACAAGGAAATGATTATTTTTTAGTGGAGTAACATCTGACAATAATGTAAAAATAAAAAAATAAACAGATGAAAAACAGAAGTGTTCATTTTTTTTTAATAATTGTTGTCTTTCTTTTTGTCGCTTCGTGTGGCAGAGAGGATAACGCTAAAAATAATATTGATTCTTTGAAAATAGAATTAATTGACACTTCTATTGTGAACAATAATTTAGGCGATGAATATGATAAAACAAGAGTTGTTTCAGATACTCAGATATTATTTTTTATGCCTTCTCCAAAAGAGAAACAGGAGTTAATAAAATTTTACGGAACATACAATCAATACGAATTACAAGTCGTTTTCTCTAATTTTTCTAACCTCTCAAAAAATGTAAAATCGGCACTTTCTCAATATGGAATAAAAGTAGAAGTTACTTATGCCACAAAATTTATTTTTCCTATGAAAGACGACACATTGGTTTATGATTTAAAAATTGAGAATCAAATTATGGGATATGTTTTGGCTGACGGAGTAAATAACCCTTTGATTAAAAGCGGAGTACAAAAAACCAAAGATGTTTCTAACGATATTAGAAATTATTTTAACATATCTAATTTTAGTGTTTTTGAATAAATAAAATGAGTGAATACGGACAAAACGGAAAAATACGATAAAGTTTTTTGTCTTCTACCGGAGTACTACATATTGCGTGAACTAATTCGGATGAATTAATTTTCAATATGTAGCACAAAGGGAAGTTGTTATTTGTTTTTTATACCGAAATGCTTTAAAAAATCCGATTTCATTTTCTTAAAATCGGTTTTAAAGTCAATCGGCATAACAACTTGTAAAAAATA
>JAFGUD010000533.1 GCA_016938685.1 Bacteroidales bacterium
AATCAGATAAAGCATTAAAATCTATAATTATGATTTCAAAAATTGACACTTTTATAAAAATAATTCAGAAAAACGGATATTCATTATTGGAATTAGGATTTTCAGAAGGAGCATCAAAAGAAGAAATTGATAATATTGAAAAAATTACGGGTCAAATAATACCGGACGATTTACGGCAATTTTTATCAAAAATAAATGGTCAGTTCAACGAAAACTTCTATTTCTTACCCGACCAAGTTAAGCTATTATCGTGTCAGGAAATTATTGAAGAATGGACACAAGAAAAAGATTATGCAGATGATACCGCAGATTTCTACAATGAATTTCAATTTGAAGACAAAGTTAGATGCACAATTTATCATCAAACCAGAATTCCTATTGCAATGCAAGAAGGTTTCGGAATTTTTTACATAGACTATGACCCGGGACCTAACGGAACAACAGGACAAATAATCTATCTTGTAAACGAATATGATTTTGTAGTTTTAGCTGATAGTTTTGGCGAATTTATCCAAAAATATATTGAAAATATGCAAAACGGAATTTTAAAATTTGAAAACGAAAAAGAAGGTTTTCCAAACAAATACCGACTAAAATCCGATGCTGTAAATATGGACGGATATGCATTTTTAGAAATATTTTAAACCTTTTAATTCAAAACAGAGAAGCCGAAAACTGTAATAGAGTAGGCATAACAAATTTTAATATTTAACAAAATGAAAAGTTATTTAGAAAGATTTAAAAAAATGGTGGAAGAATTAAAAAATCACCCACAAATTGAAGTAAAAGAATTTGTTGTTAATCCTCCCGCAACAGATGAACAAATTGAAACCGCACAAGAACGTTTTAACCTCACGCCGGATATGTTGGATTTTTATAAACTGGCAAACGGTTTAAAGCTAACTTGGACAATAAAAGGCGAAACAGATGGTTTTGATGACGGTTACGTGGACTTATTACCTGTTGAAGAAGTTTTTATGGATTGGTCAGAAAGTTTGGATACCGAAGAATTTCCGGAGTTTGAACCTTTGCACCCTTTCGATTATTTCAGACCCGAAGGTTGTGCTGCATTTTATTTAAACGAAGAAACCGAAAACCCCGAAGTATATTTTCTTAATAATGGAAGCGGCGAAATGAGTGAGTTAAAATTAGATTTTAAGAGTTATATGGATTTACTTTTAGAAACCAAAGGTTTTTTTTACTGGCAATCGGCAAGAGCTTCGAGTTTAGAAGGCAACAATAATTTTCAGGAACGAAATTTAAAAACAAAACTTCCAAAACTTTTTCCTGATATTAATTTAGAAAATATTTTTGAAAACTAAAATTTTAAAAATGTCTAATTCTCAAATAAGTTTACACTAAAACATTAAAAATGAACAAATAAAGTAAACTTATTTCAGGCTGACACAAATAAAGAAATTATAAGAAAAAAAAGCTCTTAACATATGCTAAAACGACAAGTGCAGACATTGTGCGGAACTCGAAACGACAGTGCAATAATTTACATTGTGCTGAATTGAAACATTTTACTTTCAACACCTGCACCTGCGTTTAGCATTTTCCGTTA
>JAFGUD010000534.1 GCA_016938685.1 Bacteroidales bacterium
GTCAAAAGCGGTAAGTTGTCCTGTTTGTAATAAATTTCGTGAAAAAATTGCTGTATTGGCTTCATCATCCCAAAATGGATATTGACCCAGGTTCTTATATAATAAGAATGCGAAAAGTATGAAAAGAAATACAATAATAGGATAAAATGCTCTACGGAAAAACATAATCATTTTCTGATATATTGAAATATAAAACTAAGAAATTCCATTTGTTTTTTGTGCAGATGGAGGAGATAATGTTTGTTTAATTGTCAGTTGTAAGGATGTGTTGATGTTTTGGTGTAATTGGCCATTTGTTTTGGTGGTGTTGTGCCATAAAAAAGAATGACTTCCAAACCAAAATTATAACAATAATCACTTTTAATTTTTGATAACATCCCAAATAGTTAGTTTTATCCGCAATCCCCCGAGCCCCGGTTATAGATCATAGCCGGGTTTCAGTTGGGCTCTGTGCCCAAAGTCATACGGGGAATTTTTAGTGTTTCGGTAAATCCCTTTAATTTTAAGGTTTCAAGCAATTCAGTGTTTTCTAAATATATATATTGATTCTGTTTTTGGGTCAAAATCAGTTACCATATCAAAATTACGCCAATGATATTCAGGGCGAGTCATATCTTTATAGTAGAAATTGATATTACTGTCTAATGTATAATTTGATTGATATTTACTTAAAAAGTCTTCTTTGTTTAAAATGTCAGGACCACAAATGACTAAAAAATCTGGTTCAACGTTATTCGTATAAATGTATGGGGGCAAGTTGTAGTTAACTTTATTTTCGTTATCGATAATATCAGAAAAAAGATATTGTTCACCCAAATAGTACATTAACGGGAAGGTCATAAACCGTGGATAAACAAGAACGGTTTTGTTGGTGTCTTTTTTAGATTCAAAATAATTAATTAAAGTTGAGTAGGTCGACCGATTTTTACTATTGATTTCATCAATATAATTGATTAGATGGAAATTTATTGGGATGTGTGATCCATCAATTCTAGCTTCTTTCTCACTCGAAACAAAAAATATAGAAGTAAATATTAACAAGATTAAAATAGTTGAGGCAAGAACTTTAGCCTGTTTTAAAGGCCAATGCCACATTTGATAAATAATATTTCCTTCTATTGCTATTGCAACAGGAACCAGATAAATAACATAACGGATTGCAAATTTTACCGCAAAAAGAGAGAATCCTGCCAGACTTATAAGCAGAAAATAAAATAATTGCTTGATTTCAGTAGGTGTTTCACTTTTAAGTCTTCTTTGGACGACTAAAAATACAAATACTAAGAGAAATGAAAGAAATGTTTGAGCATCGAATGTGATAAATGTACGATAAAA
>JAFGUD010000535.1 GCA_016938685.1 Bacteroidales bacterium
AGAAAATATAGGTTCTTAGATCGATATGAGATTTTGAATCATTCATAGTGATAAGCGCTATTTAGTTGCGTTTTTTCCTAATGGAAGTGCAGAATCAACATTTTGGTGAGGTCTTGGAATAACATGGCTCGAAACAATTTCGCCAACCTTTTCAGCTGCACGAAGTCCGGCATCAACAGCGGCACGCACCGAAGCAACATCGCCTCTAACTACTGCGGTAACATATCCGCCACCTGTTTTTTCGTAGCTAACCAATTCAACTTTAGCTGCTTTTAACATTGCGTCAGAAGCTTCTACCATTGCTGTAAAGCCTCTGGTCTCTATCATCCCTAGGGCCATCATCTCGTTATTTTCCATATTTTTTTTATTTTTTAAACATTATAAATCTACAATCGTTAATGCTTATTCGACATTCATTTTTTTGATTTAAGAACAAGGAACACCGATTAACGAATTTTGATTTTATCAATTAGTATTTACTTTTATTTATACTTCAAAAATCCTCAATCGTTAATTCTTGTTCGACATTCATTTTTTTGATTTAAGAACAAGGAACACCGATTAACGAATTTCGATATTATCTAATATTATTTACTTTTATTTACACTTTAAAAATTTTCAATCGTTAATCCTTGTTCGATATTCATTTTTTGATTTAAGAACAAGGAACACTGATATACGAATTTTATCTATTTAATTATTTCTCTTTATTTAAGTTATTTTGAGCCGTTACAATACTTTTTACAAAGATTGCAATCAGTTCGTCATTCTCCTTTTTCGCTTTTATTATTTCTTTTTCTGATTCAAATAAATTGGCTTTATGAATTATTTTCAAACAAATATATGTTTCTCTTAATTCTTTCAGTACAACTTTCATTTTATGGATAAAATCTCTACTCGATTCGCCGCTTTGAGCTTCTCCATAATTTAATGAAACTGAAGTGCCTGAACGAACAATTTGCCCCGATAAATGATTGCCCGCTTTTGAATTATGCATTTCATTTACAATTTCAATAATTAAAACCGAAAAATCGACTAATCGATCTTCTAAATCATATTTATTCATTTTGTCAAAATTTCAAAAATATTAAATGTTCACTCAACTTTCAAAAGCAAACATCTAATAAACTCTGTGCGCTACTATAAAGGCGCAAAGATAATGATTTTTGCTAAAATTGGCACATAAATTTGGTTAGTGTCCTTATCTAAATTGCTTTATTGAAACAATATAAGTTCTATTTGATATTGCTTTTCCATTC
>JAFGUD010000536.1 GCA_016938685.1 Bacteroidales bacterium
TAAAACATATGCAAACCAAGACGACAGTGGCTCTGTATTGGGCGACATCTTGGGTGCTGCAATCGAAAACAGTAAAAAATAAGTGATCGCTTGTTAATGAAAAAGGCATAGATAAATCTATGCCTTTTTATTTTATATTTTTTTTGATATAATGAATTCATGAAAAAAATTACTGTTATTATGGGCGGTCCTGGAAGTGGAAAAGGTTCCGTCGCACATGGTTTGTGTGAAAAAGAAAATTTTACCTGTATTGAAACTGGTGCTTTGCTTCGTTCTTTGCCAGAAGATTCCAAGGTTGCTAAATTAATTGCATCCGGTTCTTTGGTTCCTGATTCTGAATTATTCGGTCTTGTTGAAGAAAAAATTAATGAATCAAATAATGTTTTATTAGATGGATTCCCCAGAACATTACCCCAAGCAAAATGGTTGATTAAAAAATATTCAGATGAATTTTCAATCAGAATTATTTACTTGGATATTCCAGAAGAAGTTATGAAACAACGAATTAAAAATCGATTTGAACATGGTTCCGACAGGGCAGATGATAACAATAACTCGGTTATACTGCACAGGTTGGATACTTTTCAAGAAATTACAATGCCTGCAATAAGTTGGCTGCGCGAAAAAGATGAAATCAAGTTTTTCTATATAGATGGAACACCAGATATAAATGGTGTAATGGGGCAGGTTATAAAAGTTTTATTTTAGATATTTTTTCTACGAACTGCTGCAAAAACACCATAACCAACCAACAGTAACATTATCATAACGAATATTATAAACGCTGCATTTTTACTATTACCAAATGGTAAATTTAAATTCATCCCGTAATAACCAACAACAATTGTTGGTGCAATCAGAATAATATTCCACATGGTCAGACGGTTAATATACATGTTTGAATCCATGTTAATTACGCTTTCGAATGTTTCTTTGATAGACGCCAACATCTTGGTATAACTGGTTACAACCTCGATTGCCTGATTCAATTCAATTCGCACATCTTCTGATAAATCCTGGTTTTCTTCATCCTTAACAAAGCCACGCATTTTTTCCAGTTTATCCAATACGGTCAAATTGCCTTTCAGGCCAGCCATATAAAGCGTATAGCTGTTTTCAACTTCCAATAAATCCATAATTTCTTTTTTACGGATTTTTTCCTGCAACGCTTTTTTTGAATCGAAAACTTTTTTATTCAATTGTTTCAAAAATCTTAGATAAGACTCAGCAATATAATACATTATATTTATAATAAATGTTTCTTTTGATAATTTTTCAATTGGTTTTATTTTATCCAAAATATCACATCGTTTACGACAAACCGTTATAACACGTTTATCAGAATAAATTATTGAAAGTGGCTCTGTATGCCAAACGGTATCTGTTTCACGATTA
>JAFGUD010000537.1 GCA_016938685.1 Bacteroidales bacterium
GTTTTTGAAAATATATACTTTACTTTCTTCTGTATACAGTATTTCTTTCTCCGGAGTAATTGAAACCGAACCGTTCTCATCGTGAAAAGACTTTTCTAAAAAATAACATTTTTTATTGTTTATAGTGGTGTCTTTGGTTGTTTCGTACAACTCATACGTATACTCACAAGGGCTATCATAGTCGTATCCATAGTACCATTTTGTTCCAACGGAAATATTTTGGCCATTTATAGCAAAACTAAACGATATACATAGCAGGAAAACGATTAATGAACAATGTGTCTTCATTTTTTAATGTATTAAGTTACTAACTTGTTGTAAATTATCATGTTTCTATATTGCTATTGTAAATGCATCTATAGAAACATGATTTTATTTGGTCTTATCTATTCTGTGTCTTATGGCTGGTTTAACCTAAACGTTATTTTGTTGCGGTTAAAATCATTCTTTTTGAGTCAACTATTTTGTCATCAGCTATTAAGGTATACAAATACATTCCTGGTTTTAATTCGCTTCCATCAAGTGTAATTGTTGATTTTCCTCTTTCGCTAATCATATATTGTTTAATTTCAGCACCTTGAAGGTCATGAATCAAAAGTTTTGCAGATATACTATTTTCATCAAGAACAAAAGAGATTTCTGTGTCTTCTGTAAAAGGATTAGGGATGTTTTGCATTAAAGCAGAATGTGCAATGCTTTGGTCGGTGTTGGTTTCTGTAGCAATAGCTGTGCTTTTCAGTTTGTCGGAGTCGTTGCAATTCTTTTTTTCAAGTTTGTTTATTTTTTCCGACAATTCTATAATTGAATTTTCTTGCCAAAACACCATATTTTGCAATTTGGATATTTGCGTTTGCTGTTCTTTAATTGCTTCGGTTAAAATGGGAATCATGCTTACATAATCCACTTTCATCATTCCTGTATCTGGTTTGTATACAAGCTCTGGAAAAATAGTTTCTAGTTCTTGGGCTGCAAATCCAAATTGTTTTTTCTGTTTGTTTTTTGCCTTAACGGCTTCGGGTATATTTTCATATACTTCATTTTTATAATCGTATGAAAAGGAATTAATCTGGTTAATTTTGCTCAACACGCCTTTCAATGTGTCAATATTTTCTTTAGCCCTTAAGTCAGAAACTTTATATAAATTTTCATAATCAATGTTATATACAAAAAAGTGTCCTATTTTGCGGGTGGAGTTGCCTATGAAAAAATACCAGCTTCTTTCAGGCAAAAGTTGTGGAGCACTATAAGGACCATTCCAGTTTACTATTAAATCGGCCCATGCGCTAAATCGCATAGTTCCTTCAACATCAAGTTTATACGACGGGTTGCTTGTGGCTATGCCAACGTTGCCTGTACTTGAAACTTTTAGTTGCGAATAAGCGAAAGTGCATGAATACAATAATACAAAAATTAGTAATAATTTTTTTTCATAATTTTTTTTCATAATTTTTTTTCATAATTTTTTTTCATTTTAAATATTAAACATTAAAAAAAACCAAAATACCCTTACGAAAAATAGGGGGATTAGAATTTGTCCTTATTGCAAAATAAGGAGTTATTTTCTTATAATTTTGGAATCTGGCGCGAAGGTAATCTTTTTTTGTTAAAAATTGTATTTTGCTTTCTTTACTGCAGGGAAATCGCCTTTAAAATATATGGTTAACTGGCTGAATTTTAATATATTTGCAGAGTAAACAAGCATAGCTTGTCAAAAAAATGGCAAGCGACAAAAAATCAGAAAAATCACAACAAAACTCACTCTTTATTTCGTCA
>JAFGUD010000538.1 GCA_016938685.1 Bacteroidales bacterium
GCTATCCGCGCAGGCGGATTTAGTTCAACACGGTACATATTGCAGGGCGGGGTTCGGTGGTACGCCAACTGCGGATTCTCGCATCGCGGTTCCGTGTCCGCCAGCTGGCGGACAGGAACGCTCTCCGAAATCCGCCCCGACAACATGTACCAACCGTTATAGCGCATTTTAAAAAACCAAAAAATGACAAGAAAACTAATAGTTTTAGCTGTATTAGCGCTGACAATTTCCCTTTGCTTCGGACAAACAGATGGGACTTTTAAAATAGCTGACCACTACAAGACTAAAGAGTTTGATGCAGCCATTTTCCCAGCAGATTATATTGACCTAATTCCAGGACAACGTTTTACACCAACAAGACAAGAAATTGACAAAGCAGAAATAGCATTACAAAACGATTTGAAGACTTTAAACAAAGAGTTAGAAAATCAATCTTCAACACCAATTATTCATAAAAATTTACATAAATATAAAAGACAATATTTTGGCTACATTGACAAAAACGGTGACAAGATTTTACTTATTAACGGCTTCTGGTCAAATGATAAAAAAGACGACAATGTTTGGCTGTCTGGTCGAATTGAAGTGTTTGACGGAGGAAGTTACTATTGGAATGTAAAATTCAACCTTAACAAAAACGTACTTTTCGACTTAGACATAAATGGGTATGCTTAAAAGGACAAACAGATTATGCAAAAGCTAAAAAATATCATCTATGTTTTAGGATTCATTTTATTGGTAATCATCATTTTCTTTAAAAAGGATTTACCTTTAAAATTGGCAAATTCGACATGGATTATATCTGGAATATTATTGGTTTTTATTGTAGTTCTGGAGTTTGTGACAAAACGCAAAAAGGACAAATGAAAAATAAATTTGGACTATTCTTTTTGGAAAGAATTAATACGATTTCAAAATATTTGTTTTGGATATATTTCCTCCTTTTGATTGCCTATTACTATTTGATTGACAATAATATTCCAAGCTTTTTGACTTACTTGTTTTTCCTTCTTTGGGGCTTACGAATGGGAGTAGTTTTGACAATAAAAACCATGTCAAATAAGACAGTTAATTAAAAAAGATGAATAAAAAACGCGCTATAA
>JAFGUD010000539.1 GCA_016938685.1 Bacteroidales bacterium
TCAAACACCCAAATTTGAGTTATTCTAAATCGGGGTTAACCCACATATTATTGGATTTGAATAAAATTCATGAATAATGTGGGTTAATATTTCAATATGTAAATAGTTAAAAAAGGAAAATATATTTACATATTTTCTGATTTACAAATTAAAATTTTGTTAAAATTCCAATTCTCCTATTCCCTGACGAAGAATTTCCGGTTCATCGCCGGTACAATCAACAACAGTAGAAGGTTCATTTTTTCCATATCCGCCATTGATAATTACATCAAAAATATTTTTATAATTATCGTAAATTAATTCTGGATCAGTTGTAAATTCAATAATTTCATCGTCATCATGAACTGATGTATTTAATAAAGGCGCACCTAATTGTCTAACTATTTCACGTACAATATTATTATCGGGAATGCGAATACCAATAGTTTTTCGTGAAGCTTCCAAAATTTTTGGCAATTTATTACTTGCATGAAGAATAAAAGTAAATGGACCGGGTAGATTTTTTTTCAAAAGTCTAAAAACCCATTTTTCTAGTGGTTTTGTAAATTCACTTATTTGATCAATATCGCTAAAAAGAAGTGAAAACTCGGCTTGTTTGACTTTTATTCCCTTAAATTGGGCAATTCGTTGAACTCCTTTTTTACTGTTCAATGAACAACCAATTCCATAAACAGAGTCAGTTGGATAAACTATAACTCCGTCATTTTCTGCTACTTCCACAACTTTTAATATCTGTCTGTCTGAAGGAGTATCCGGGTGTATTCTAAAAAATTCTGCCATGAGTAATGCTAAAAGTTAAATGTTGAAAGTTAAAAATTAAACAAATTATATAACACGTCCGATAGGACGAATTTTTAAATATATATATCCTAAAAACAAATAAATTGCCAATACTATCAGCCAAAAACCAATTCCTATAATTCCGGCAAATGCAGCTAACATTATTACTCCGATAGCTATCTTCAATAAAATCACTAAAAAGAAAGTGTAAATCATCAATACCAAAACCCAACCAACAATACTGTTTCTAATTGATTGATACAAAAACAGAACTCCAGAAATAGCATAAAGTAACCAATTTTGCAGACCAGAAAGTCCTGTGTTTTTCAAATTATTACGATCGAAAATCATTAAACTTAAAAAAAGCACAAAAGGCACAATATAAAACAACCTGGTTGCTAATTCGCTATTTTTTATTTTGTCAATAAGTTTCAAATTCTCTATTTTTTTATCCTTGAATAATCCGGTTTTGTTAAAACTACAATAATAAAACAGCTTCTTCACTGCGAGAAAAATTACGAAGCAGTCTCAAACTCGTTCATATTCTTCTCCTTGTAAAATAGCCCCAATAACGTTACCTTTTATGTATGTTTCTGTATTTAGAAACTACCAAATTTGTACTACTCCGAAGAATGAGGAGTTTCAAATTCTTTAAAAACTTGTCACAGTCTAGACTCCTCCTAACGTCGGAGTAACAAAGTAGATAAAGTATCAAAGAATTTAACTCTTGTTTCTATCATTCAGTTTTTACACAAGATATTATTTTTATCAGAACATTAGCAAAAATCCATTATCAATTTTCTTATATTTATCTATCTCTGCTTTAAGAAATTTCATCTCTTGAGTTATTATAAAATCTCTGAATATTTCTAAATTTTCTTGCTCTTCTGTTCGGTTCAAAGCGTCAATGTATTCTGCTCTATTTTCTGTGAAAATTTTAATTAATGGCTCATTGTGATAAAGTTGTATATAATTCATTAACAATCTTGCAGTTCTTCCATTTCCATCACCAAATGGGTGAATATGTATAAAATTATAGTGAATATCAGCCGACAACTTAATTACTTCATCGTCTTTTACCTTATCAATACGTTCATTTACAGATTTACATAATTGCTCCAATAGATCCGGAACTTTTTTATAATCAGGAAAATATTTTTCATCCACATATACCTGTGCTAGTCTTAAATCTCCTTTTGATGTGTCAAAATCACCTAAAACTGTTTTGGTATATCCTCCTGTATTTTTCATTACCAAAGCGCCAATTTCTTTGATAAACTCAGCTGATAACTTTCTTTTTAATTTTGCTTGTTCTTTTATAAATTGAAATGCAGCATAATGGTCTTTAATCATCAAATGGTCTTTTAATGGTTTGCCTGCTGCTGTAATATCATTTTCGATTAAAACTTTTGTGTCTGTTTCTGTTAAAGAACAACCTTCAATTTTTGTTGAATGCCAAACAATAGAAATCATACAGAATTTTTCGTAATCAACAACATTTTGCAAATCAAGTTCTATATATTGCCTTCTTATTTTTGAGTATTCATTTTTCATGCTATTGTTGTTTTCTACGAATTAAAACACGTTTTGAAAATTTCTCATTTTGAAAACGCAAGATAATAAAACTTCTTCCATTTTTTAAGTTATACACAACAAAGAAACTTATCTCCTAAAAATATATTTCCCTTGATATATTAAAAGGATTATTTCTTTTAAATTCTGAACGTAAATGTCGTTGAATTACAGGATGATTTTCAAATTCCTTTTTATTTTCATGAAGATAAGAAATCAAAATTTCATCAACTTCGTAGTAAGATTTTGCCTGCAATTGATCTAAATCAGAATTGGTTATTCCTAATCCATCAGTAGGAATAGCATCAACACAAGACATCAAAGCTTCTTTTTGTTCAGAATTTGATTCATTTTTAGCTATATATTCCGCCATCTGATAAACTTCTGTCTTCCATAATTGCTGAATCATTCCATAATCGCCAACATCGCCGTGCAAAGTCCAAAAACCAAGCAAAAGTTCAGTTAAATTATCTGTTGAAAGAACCATTCCTTTGTTTTTTCCGGCTAATTCGTACAAATATATCATTCTCATGCGGGCTTTTACATTTCCCATCCGTAGGCGAAAACTAAAATCTGTTAAATCTTCATTTTCTATATTTTCAACAACATTTGGACGAAGATTTAAGTAAGCATCTGTTAAATCAACGTGTTTATAATCAGTTGTAAAAGCTTCTCCAATAAGTTTTCCGCGTAAGTTTTCATCAGGTTTGTTAGTTTCTATCGCAATACTTCTTCCAATAAGCGAAATATTTAATTCTTTACAAACATCATACGCCAAAGCAGCACACAATGCGCTGTCAATGCCTCCTGACAAGCCTAAAACTACAGATTTAAGATTACTTTTAACAATGTAATTTTTAAATTCCTGACGAATATTTACAACTGCCTTTTTAAAATCTTTTACCATTTCCATAATTTTCTATATTTTTGGAAAGTTATTAAAAAACACTTTGCAAAGAACGTAAAAAAAAAAGTTTATAAAAAAAGTTCTTTCAAAAAAAATAAAACAACAAGTTATTAGACCTAAAAATTTGATAAAATGGGGCTATTTAGAAAAAAAGAAAACAACGAAAAAAAATTGGAAAATGTTGAGCAACCAGAAGCTAACGAACCAATTCATACTACCGGATTTTATTCCGATAAAGGCAGAAGAGCTAATCAGGAAGACTCTTTTCTTATAACAGACGAATATCACAAACGACGTTTAATTTTAGTTGCTGATGGTTTGGGCGGTCAGGAATACGGCGAATTTGCAAGCAATCTGACAACCGATGTTTTTAAAAATTTCTTTGTTCAAAGTGAAAGTTTCGACAGTCCTGAATCATTTTTAACCCGAACAACTCTTGTTGCGGCGTCAATGTTGATGAACAAATCTACCGAAGATGAAAATCTAAAAGACAGCGCAACAACTTTAACCGGTTTTATGATTATTGACAATATTTTTTACACAATAAATGTTGGAGACAGTCGTGTATATATGTTTTCGGACAATAAACTAACGCGCAAAACCAAAGACCATTCTTTTGTTCAACATTTAATTGATACGGGCGAAATTACTCTGGAAGACGCTTTTAGTCACCCAAAAAAGAATTTAGTAACGTCTATTATCAGCAATAATATCACAAAATTAAAAACAAGCATTGAAGGTCCTTTCAATCTAAAAGAAGGTGATATTTTAATAGCTTGCTCTGATGGTGTTCACGATGCTTTGAGAGATGCAGAAATTGAAAAAATTATTGCGAATAATCAGAATGCTGACAATTTAGCTGAAATTATCGGAAAAGCTTCTTATGACGCTGAAAGTAAAGATAATATAACGGCTTGTTTCTATAAACA
>JAFGUD010000540.1 GCA_016938685.1 Bacteroidales bacterium
CCGTTAGCAACAAGTTTAAATGACCAGAATACACAAAAAATATTATGATTTTATGTGATGTTTTTCTTTATCCGCGAATAATGAATTAAACGATTAATGATTCAAAATTGGAAAAAGAAAAATTCATAGAGATTATTTCAACAAACAAGAATCTGTTGTACAAAATATGCAATTCATATTGCCAAAATTCCAGCAACAGGAAAGATTTAGAACAAGAGATTCTTATGCAATTATGGAAAAACATAAAAAGTTTTGACGGACGCGTCAAAATCTCAACATGGATTTACAAAGTTGCTTTAAATACGGCGATTTCAAATTATCGAAAAGACTGTAAACGAATTGATAAACCGAATGAAATTGACTGCTCAATTTTTTCTTTGCCTGATTTTGAATATGATTCTGAACTTGATGAGAAAATCAAAATTCTGAGAAAATTGATAAATGGATTAACAAAACTTGACAAGGCTTTGATTCTTCTTTATTTAGACAGTTTTAAGCAGAAAGAGATTTCCGAAATTCTTGGTATTTCAGAAACAAATGTAGCTACAAAAATTAGTCGGATTAAAACAAATCTTAAAGAAAAATTTAGTAACTATTAAACTTAAAATCATGGAATTAGAAGATTTAAAAAAAGCATGGTCGGAATATGACAATAAACTCTCAGAGAATCTAAAGACCAACAACGAACTCCTAAAAAAGATGAACTTAAATAATGCTAAATCGTCGATGGATACGCCCAAACGATATGAAATGATAAATGTGGTACTTGGATTTGTTTTTGTTCTGTTAGTGATTAATTATGTAATTAAATTTTCATCAGACTATAAATTGCTCATTTCAGGAATATTGACTTCGATATGGGCTATTTCATCTTTTATTTTATCAGTTAGACTACTTAATTCTGTTACCAAAGTGGACTTTAACAAAGATTCAATTCTTAAAATCCAAAAACAGCTTATCGAGTATAAAAAAAGATTCTTTGGAGCAAAACGGTTTATGACTTTCACTGGACCTTTGTTTGTTATCGTTTCTGTTCCATTAATATCAAGAGTTTTAGCAGGAGTAGATATTTTTAAACTCCCAGGTGTTTATTTTATTGCTGTTGCAATGGCATTATTAATTGGTTATCCCGTGTCTGTTTGGATAAATAAAAATTGGTACGAAAATAAGATAATTGATACTGATAGATTCTTAGACGAATTGAATAGTTTTGAGAAAGAAAAGTAAAAACCAGTTGCTAACAAAGTACATATTGCAGGGCGGGGTTCGGTGGTACGCCAACTGCGGATTCCCGTTTCGCAGTTCCGTGTCCTTCGGACAGGAAC
>JAFGUD010000541.1 GCA_016938685.1 Bacteroidales bacterium
GAGAGCGTTCCTGTCCGAAGGACACGGAACTGCGATGCGAGAATCCGCAGCTGGCGTACCACCGAACCCCGCCCTGCAATATGTACTTTGTTACCACACGTTTTTTATTATTTCAATCAATAGTAGTTGTATTCATATTTAATTATTCCTTTTTGCTCAAAGATTCCGTCCTCTCCATTTGTCGATTCATAAGCATCTATTTGAGAGACAGTGCCATCGTCTGAGTATTGGTAAATATATTTTTGAAAATAAATTGTATACCAAGAGGAAAAGACATATTCCTGAATTTTTCCTGTTGAGTCATATTTATAATTTCTAATGGCTTGAACAACTGTTTTTTTTGTATCTGAAGAATAATATGATTCCTCAATCATGTTGTTGTGAGAATCATATTTCCAAAGCAAGATTCCATATGGAACACTCGAATAGTTAATACTGTCTTTTATCATATTTCCATTACTGTCATAGGAATAATTGTGTGTTGTCGGAGTCTTGTCAAAATAGTACCACCAATAACTCATTTTATATGGTTGAGTTTCATTTCCGTTGTACTCGTATTTATATTTTTCTATGAGTCCATTTTCATTGTAAACATCTTCGTTTGAGAGTTTCCCATTTGAATAAGTGTACACATGCCGGTATCTTGAAATTAAATTATCTTCAATTTTTTCTTTAAGAATTCCATTTTCGTATGTGTTTTCCTCAGAATTTAGCCAATTATTTTCCGTGTCAAAATCTTTATTGCTTCTATATTCCCATAAAAGTATGTTCCCATTTTTGTCGTATTCTTTTAATTCCCATTTAAATTTACTTGATTCACTTGGCTGCCCATATTTAAATGGTACCATATAAGCGGTAAAGCTTTCTAATTTTTTATCTGTCGGATTGGGTTCTTCAAAATCATCTTTACTACAAGAAAAGATGATAAATGTGGAAAGGATTTGAATTAGTAAGATTTTTTTCATGTTTCGCGGTTTTTTTATTCTTTATTAGTTAACTGATTATCTTGTTTTCTTAAGTTTTCATTTATTTTTTCTAGTTGGGAAACTATCTTTTTCCCCTGCGAATAAAATTCCTGTTTGCTGGTTTCAAAGTCAATTCTAAGCTTTTTGTGACCCAATGAAATACAAAAATCGCATGAGTCAAATCTTTTAGCTTTCCGTTTCCGTTTGAATTTTATTACTCCACAGAATTCATCATTGTTTTCTCCAAACTCCTTTGCATTTTTCCAAAGATTCGGTTGTGAATTAACGACAGTTTTAATTTTCTGGTTTTTTGACAAGCAAGGAATTTTGCCAAATGTAATTGGCTTGTCAATTGCGTTTTTTAATTCTTTTTCCCATTCAATTGAAATCTCATACGCTGAACCACCACCTATATTTTCCAATACAAGATTTGCAATCGGAGAACTTTCAAAGTCCCATTTAACAATTAATTCTGGTTCTGCGTCATCTTCTGATTTCCATGTGATTTTGAATGAAATATAGATTGTTATTAGAGCTGTAAAAACGGCTAAGGATGCTGCAATTGTGTTCCATTCTTTTAAGTCATAGGCTTGTTTTCCTACAAACAGAACAATAAATCCTGATAACAAAAGGAAAAAGATTGATAGACTTCTCCTTATTTTTTTTCTGGTTTCGTAGGTCATGTTTGAGTTTTATTCTTTGGTCGTTTTTAATGTTATATCATTTAATATTTTGCTCATATGTCTGTCATTTAAAATGTGTGGTAACGGTTGGTACATGTTGTCGGGGCGGATTTCGGAGAGCGTTCCTGTCCGAAGGACACGGAACTGCGAAACGA
>JAFGUD010000542.1 GCA_016938685.1 Bacteroidales bacterium
AATTATGAAAGTAATAACTAATTTTTTTTACTTTTGCTGGTACACTTTTAGTGAATAATAGTGGCCACTTTTCTTGAATACTAACATATTACAGAAGAAATAAAATTAAAACAAATTGTTGATGCTGAACAAAATAAGTTCAAACTTTTGACCGATAACTCGTTTGATATTATTAGCATATTAGCCAATGACGGCACAATTAAATTTGAAAGTAATGCAATAAAACGAATTTTAGGATATGAAAGCACCGAACGAATTGGTGAAAGTGTGTTTAAATACGTGCATCCCGAAGATTTAGAGTATGTTGTAAATGAATTTTCAACAAGAGATAATAATGTTAAAATAGTTGAATTTAGACTTTTGCATAAAAACGGTAGTTGGCGGTGGTTTGAAGCAATAGGACAAGATTTTACAACCGACCCACAAATAAGCGGAATAATTGTAAATTCACGAGACATCACCGAACGAAAAGAAGCCGAAAAACAAAAGAATTATTTATCTGCAATAATAGAAAATACCGAAAATATTTGTGTAATCAAAGACTTAGACCTTAAAGTAATAGCAACAAACGAAAGTTTTGTAAAGGCAACAGGCAAAGCATCAATAAAAGACTTAATTGGCAAAACAGACGCAGAAATATTTGAAACTACGCCGGAAGAAGAGCCAATAAAAGGCTATATGACCGATGAAAAAAATGCACAAAAATTAAAAAAAGGCGAAAAAATTTTGCGAGAAGAAATTGTAATTTACCCCGATAAATCAATAAAAACCTTATTAACAACCAAATTCCCGATTTATAATGACAGCAATCAATTAATAGCAACTGCAAACGTTTCGACAGATATTACAAAACTAAAAGATGCTGAACAAAAAATTATAAAACAAAACCAAGAACTACAACAACTTAACGAAGACAAAAATCGTTTTATGCGAATTTTAGGACACGATTTGCGTAGTCCATTTAATTCTCTTTTGGGTTTTTCTAATCTTTTAAACAAGAATTTAGATAAATATGATAGAACCAAAATAAAAATAATGATAACATCAATAAATGAAGTAGCTCAAAATACATATAACTTATTGAATGATTTACTGTTGTGGTCAAAATCGCAATCAGGACAATTACCTTTTGAACCAAATAACGAACAAATTGAAAGTATATTTGAAGAAACAAAAAAAGAATTAATCTATCTTGCTCAACAAAAAAATATTGAATTAAAATATTTTGAGAGCGAAAAAATGGTTTTATATATTGATAAAAATATGTTTAAAACAATATTTAGAAATTTGATTAGCAATGCAATAAAATTTTCATACAAAAATAGTGTTGTGGATGTAAAGTGTGAAAAAAACAAACAACATATTATTATTAAATTCTCAGATAAGGGTGTTGGAATAAAAAAAGAAGATGTAAACAAATTATGGAATAGGGCAAAGCCATTTTCAACACAAGGAACTGAAAACGAACAAGGAACGGGATTGGGACTTTTATTAGTCAAAGAATTTGTAGAAAAACACAATGGTAAAATTTGGGTTGAAAGTGAATATGGTAACGGTAGCGATTTTAAAATATCAATACCGATAACAAATTAATTAACAATAGAATAAATAAATATAAAACCTGTAACATCAGCTTGGGCGACCAGTGGGCGTTGCAGCTTGCTTCGTTTCGGCAGCTTCGCTGCCTTCACTACGCAAGCCGCCAAAGCCACCGCCGCAAGTGCGTTTTCGATATATCTCATTTAATAAAAAAGAAAAAACACTAATAAATATAAATAGAATTTGTATTTTTGTAGAAAAATAGAATTATGCGACCTTTAATAAAATATAGAGGAGGAAAATCAAAAGAAATTCCTCATTTATTGAAACATATTCCAAAATATAAAGGAAGATATATTGAACCATTTTTTGGAGGTGGTGCTTTATTTTTTTATCTCAAACCAAAGAAAGCAATAATTAATGACATCAACTCCAAACTGATAGCTTTTTATACCGGAGTTAAATCAAATTTTACTATTTTACGTAAAGAATTAACTGAAATTGAGAATGTTTATAAAATAAATCGTAAACAATTTGAAGAATTAAAAGCAAAAACACCAAACGAAAGAGTAAAAGACGATAACGAAACTCTCTATTACCAAATTAGAGATATGTTTAATGATTTAACGGAAAAAAAATACACTGATGCATTGTTGTATTTTTTTATAAACAAAACAGCTTATTCAGGCATGATACGTTATAATGCAAAAGGAGAATTTAATGTTCCATATGGTAGATATGCTAATCTAAATACATCATTTGTAACAAAGGAACACAGCAAATTGCTCGCAAATACAGAAATATATAACTCTGATTACAATCAAATTTTTGATATGGTCGAAGAAGATGATTTTATGTTTTTAGACCCACCTTATGATTCTGTTTTTTCAGATTATGGAAATCCTGAACACAAGGATGGTTTTAGTGAACAAAATCATATTGAATTGGCAAATAGATATAAAAAATTAAAATGCAAAGCCTTAATGGTTATTGGTAGAACTTCACTAACAGAAAGACTATATGGCGAAATGATTGTTGATGAATACGGAAAATCTTATGCGGTTAATATTAAGAATAGATTTAAAGCATCAGCTTCTCATATTTTGATTTCAAATTATGGTAATGAAGCTAAAAGACGCTATCCCAAATTAGAGTTTAATGAAGCAACAACTTAAAAAAACATGGCAAGAATTGACAGTAAAGTAATTTTTATTACAACTTCACCAAGAACTCCTGCAAAGATGATACCTGAAATTGAGTTATTACATATTCATTTTTCAGGGGAAAAATGGAATACTGAAACTCAAAGAGCTTTTATGGAGTTGTTGAAAGAAGAGAACTTTTTTCATGGAAAAGGAGCAAATGACCCTGCTTTTAGTGCCAGAGATAGAATAAACAGAGCACCCAAATCTCTTGGTTTTGTAGTGCTTTCTCCTAAAATAAGTCTTACACAGGCAGGATTGGAAATAATAAAAGCCAAAAGAAAAGAAGAAATATTTTTAAGACAATTACTAAAATTTCAGATACCTTCTCCATACCATAAACCAACAGGAAAGGCTACGACATTTTGGATAAAACCCTATCTCGAAATTTTCAGATTGATACATTATTTTGGTTCACTAAAATTTGATGAGTTAAGATTATTTGCACTCCAATTAACCGATTACAGGAATTTTGATTTAATTGTTGAAAAAATAGACACATTTCGAGTAAAGAAAGCCGAAAATAAAGGTAATTACAAGAAATTTTTTCAAGAATATTTGTATTCAGAATTGAAACTAATTTATGCAGACCGCATTAAAAAGGGTAAAACCAAAACAAGAGAAACAACAGATGCTTCCGTTTCAACTTTTTTAAAGACACAAGCATCAAATCTACGAGATTACGCTGATGCCTGTTTTCGCTATTTAAGAGCAACCGGAATTGTAAACATATCACATATAGGAAAGTCAATTTCAATTGCACCCGAAAAAAGTCAAGATTTAGATTATTTTCTCAAAAATACTGATAGAGAACCATGTTTTATTGATAACGAAGAGAAATATGCTAATTATTTGGGCAATTCCGAGATACCAACTCTTTTGTCTGATAACAGAGACTTGCTCGAAGAAAAAATAAATTCAGAATTTCCTGAGATTAGCATAAAAGAAGAAATGAGTTTGCAAGAGATAAAGGATACTTTTGCAGATGAAATTGAAAAAAGAAAAAAAGAAATTCTAACAGAACAAATATCAGCGATAAAAGATTATCGTTTGTTTGATGATATAAATTCGACATTTGACCAAATAATTGATAAGTCTATTTATGATGCTCCATTAATATTAGAATGGAATATTTGGCGAGCAATGACAATGTTGGACGGCGGTAACATTATGGCAAATTTGAAATTTGATGATTTTGGAAACCCTATGTCAACAGCACAAGGAAACATGGCTGATATAGAATGTGATTACGGTTACTTTAACTTGACAGTAGAAGTTACAATGCAAAGCGGACAAAGGCAATATGAAACAGAAGGTGAGTCAGTTACCAGACATCTTGCAAAAGTAAAAAAAGGAAGTGATAAACCGGCATACTGCCTTTTCATTGCTCCAAAAATAAATGATGCAATTATTGCCCATTTTTACGCTTTACACAAAATAAATATTAGTTATTACGGAGGCAAATCTACTATAATTCCTATTCCTTTAAGTATTTTTCGCAAAATGCTTGAAGATTCACATAAAGCAAGTTATATTCCTGAACCAAAACATGTTCAATATTTTTTTGAACAGTCTAATGAAATAGCAAATTCGACAGAAAATGAAAAAGATTGGTATGAAGGAGTAATAAAAGTAGCTTTAAATTGGTTGATAAAATAAAAAAAGGAGGTATATCATTGTGTTTAATTTCATTTGCTTTTCAAAGTGCAAAAATTGACATTGGTGCGTTGAAAATAAGCATTTTACTCTTAATTGACACTGTGCGAAAAAGCAAACGAAATAAACACATTCACGATATGCTCAACTAAAATAATAATACGAATATCAAAAATTTTAAAAAATGGAATTAATAAATCAAACCACAGCAGTACTTTCACAAGGTGCAGAATTAATGAAAAATCCAGCTATAAGTGGAGCAGTTTCAGGTATTTTTGGATGGTTAAAAGGAGTATTAGGAAAAAAATCAGCAACTGAGAAATTAGAACTTATTGAACAGAACAAACATAATGAAGAAACAATTGCCGGATTAAAGGCAAACTTAGAATTTATACTTGAAGATAATGAAGTTTTGCAAAAACAACTCAGTGAAAAATTAAAAGAAATTGAATTACTCATGAAAAAAGAAGGTGTAGATAATAGTGTGAAAACAAACACAATAAATGTAAACAACAGTACAAATACAAAAATAGCACAAGGTATTGATAAAATAGATGGCAATTTAACCATTAATTAAACGATGAATATTGATAATAAGTTAAATAATTTTGGTGACAGTAATATTTCATTGCAAAATATTACCGCTAATGATATTACAATTTTTTCGGGACAAGAAATCAATTCTGAAATTAAAGAAGCCAAAAGCAAAATTGCAGAATACATTGCTAATCTAATACAAATTGTTGGATTACGTGCTAATCCAACAGAAACAGAAAATGCAACTATTATCAACAATGAAAATTTTGATGATATTGATTTTGACGATTTGCTAAAATCAATAGAATTTGGTAATTGTGTTTTGTTTGTTGGTCCCGAAATTTCGGTTGATGAAAATGGAAATTCTTTGCATCATCAATTTTATCAAAAAATCAGTAACCCTAAGCGAAAATACAACGAGCAAGAAGGATTTTTTATGCCCGGCTCAGAAACAAGATTGATAAATGCTTCAAAGGATTATTACTCAACCCAATTTCTAAAAGAAAATACAATCGCAAATAATGTTTTGAAAAAACTTGCTCAAATTCCATTTGAATTAATTGTGTCCTTAACCCCTGATGATACAATGCACCAGATATATTTGAAATACAACATAAAACATCACTTTTTGTATTACACAGGGACAAAACACGAGAACTTACATTTTGAAAATAAAGTTCCAATACTATACAATGCCTTAGGTTCGGCTTGTGAAAATGGAAGATTTATTTATACGCACAAACAATTTAACGAATATTTAAAAAACGATATTGCAGCCAAGTTCCCTTTTGAAATTGAAACAGAGATTAAAAAAGAAGATACAACTCATTATTTATTTATTGGCTTTGATTTTAACAAGTGGCATAATAAATTGATAATGTACGAATTAAATTTATTACCCGAAGTTGAAAGTTTTACATTTGATGCCAATAAAACAGAACCAATTAATCAAGAGTTTATAAAACAACAGTTTAACATAACTTTTATTGATGCCAATTATACTGAATTTACAGAATTGATACTTCAAAAAAGCAAAATAGCGGGTTTGACAAAATCATTGAATAATTCTTTTCTTGAAAGCATTTTGAATGAACTTGAAATAGTAAGAGTAAAAGTGGTCGATTGCAACAAATTGGAACAACTGAAAGAATTTGAAAAGGACCTTTCAAGTATTAACGAAAAAATTAACCGCTCATGAAAAGGTATCCGGGAGTTTCGCCTTTCACAGCGGAACAGCAAAATATATTTTTCGGTAGAGATAACGATATTGATAAATTAGCAAAACTTATTTCGTTACGAAAACAAGTTTTATTGTATTCAAAATCAGGAATTGGTAAAACATCTTTACTAAATGCAGGTGTTTTACCGCAATTACAAGATAAATTTCTGATTATTAAGGTGCGTTTTTTTGCTTACAACAAAGAAAACACGCAAACACCGACACAGCGAATAGTGGATGCTCTTAAAAACAGCTTTTCAAATTTTGAGCAGCACCCCGAAACAATTCTTACTGAAATTATCAAAAATACTAAAATTGAAAAAACGCTTTGGTATCACTTTAAAAATGTTGAATTGAACGAAAAACAAAAATTTCTTATTGTTTTCGACCAATTTGAAGAACTTTTTTCATATCCCAATGAACAGATTGAAGAGTTTAAAAATCAATTTTACGAATTAACCAATATTGATATTCCCGACTACATAATGCAATTAATTGCAAATAATTCTAATATTGAAGAACACAAACAAATCGACAATCTTTATGAACCTTTAACAGTAAAATCGGTATTTGCAATTCGTTCCGATAGGTTAAGTCTTCTAAACGGCTTAACAGATAAAATACAAGATATTCAAAAAGTCTTTTACGAACTTAATCCGCTTGACCTTGAACAAGCAAAACAGGCAATAATTAATCCTGCAAAAGACAACAATTCTGAGAATTTTGATACTTCTTCATTTAATTTCAGTAATGAAGCAACTAATAAAATACTTAATTCGCTAACTGATAATGAAAAACAAAGTATTGAAACTACTCAATTACAGATTGTTTGCCAACGAATAGAAAATATTGCAAAGGATAAACAAAGCAGAACACTTAAAAATGAAGCGATTACAATAGAAATAAATGATTTACCTGATTTTAAAGATATATTCCTTAATTTTTACGAAGAAACAATTGAGCAGACAGAACAACCAACAGAAGTCCGCAAATTTATTGAAGACCAATTAATCAGAAGCAATCAAAGAATTTCACTTGATGCCATAATTTGCAAAGACTATGTAAACAATGAAACATTGCAAAAACTCGTAAACACTCATTTATTAAGAGCAGAGCGAAATTCAACGGGTGGTTTTAGCTACGAACTGAGCCATGATACTTTAATTGAGCCAATACAAAGCGTTGCAAATATTCGCAGACAAAAAGAAGAGCAACAAGAAACAGAAAATAAACGACTTATTGAACTAAATATAATTAAGGAACAACAAAAAAGACAACGTAAGATAACTTATACAATTTCAATTGCAACTATTATTTCTATAAGTTTTGCTGTTTTTGGATTTGTAAACATGATAAAATTGAAAAATTATCTAAATTCAACCGAAGATGCTATCTATAAAGAAACTACTGAAATTAATACGCTTCAAGCTTATCGAAAATTTGTAAATAACTATCCTTATAGTCAATTTAAGGGAGATGCGTTGAATAAAATTGATAGCATTGACGATGCTTTTTATAAGAATGCTCTTGCAAAAGATAGTATTCCTTTATATGTAGAATATTTGAATTTGTTTGAAAATGGAAAACATAAAGCGGACGTTACAGAAAAATTAGAAGTAAAACCACTTGCCGAATATCGAAATAATTCGAACATTAGAACTGCATATTTTTTTAGTAATTATATTTTAGGTTCTACAACTAACGGACAAATAATTGAATGGAAGTATAATAATGACGAATTATTAGAGATAAATAGATACTCATCTAAATTGGGAAAAGAAATTTTGGCAATGGATGTATCTAATAATGAAAATAAAATAATATTTGGAGATAGAAATCTATATCTATATGATATTGATAATGACAATATAATTAAAACATTAAATGGTCATAATAGTCAATGGGTTATTTCAGGCGTTTGCTTCTTTGATAACTACCAAAAAGCAGTTAGTGCAAGCTATGATAATCAAATCATTATTTGGGATTTAAATACAGGAAAGATTGATATTAAAACCAAACGTGGAGATTACAAAAATAAAATAAAATCTATTAATATAAACGAAAGTAGTAATTTAATAGCAATATCATTCTACAATAATGACTTAGGCGGCAGTGAATATGTCGAAATTTTATCATTAAAAACATTAGAATTAGTTCAAAAAATTAGCTTCGGTGAAGCTGTTGGTTACACTTGTTTTAGTGAAGATGATAAACTATTGGTCATTGCAGGAACAAAAGAAATTACCCTATATGATATTAACACATGGGGTAAAAAACAAGTTTTCTCAACTGCTTATACAAGTGGGTTTATTCGAAAAGTAATAGTTATAAATAATATTGTTATTGGTGCAGGAGATAATAGCAAAATTCTTTTTTGGAAATTTAATCAGAAAGAGCCTTTTGAATATATTGATAATGAGTCTGAAATATACTTTTTAGATATAGATAATGTAAATAAATTATTACTTACTACTGATAGAAGAAGCCGTTTAAGAATTTGGGAAATTAAAAAGATTTTAGAAGGAAATAAAAGAGCATATCATTAGCTTGGGCGACCAGTGGGCTTTGCAGCTTGCGTAGTGTAGGTGGCGAAGCCACTGAAACGGAGCAAGCTGCAAAGCCCACCGTCGCCAAGCTATTTTCGTTAGCGTTTATTAAAAATTACAAATGAAGATGCAAGAACTAACAAGAAAAAGAGAAGACCATATAAAATCATGTCGTGCAAATAATGATAATTCTCATCAGATAATTGCAGATATGTATTCTGACCCTTCACATTTTATCTATGAACTATTGCAAAATGCAGAAGATGCAGAAGCTACTTCCGTTGAATTTTTGTTATCACCTAATAAACTAATTGTCAAACACAATGGTAGAGATTTTACTTTTGAAGATATTGATGCAATTACATCAATTGGAAATTCTACAAAAAAAGATGAAGTTAATAAAATCGGGAAATTTGGGGCAGGTTTTAAATCTGTATTCTCAATTACAAGTTCGCCACAAATTTTTTCTGGTCAATATAATTTTGAAATAGTTGATTTTATTATTCCAAAAGAACTAGGAAACAGTAATGCAGATAAAACGATATTTGTTTTTCCTTTTAATCATTCAAAAAGAAAACCTGAAAATATTTATGAATTAATAAACAAGAAATTAAAAAAATTAGAAAATGAAGTTTTACTTTTCTTGAAAAACATAAAAGAGATTATATGGCAAACAAGTAATGAAAACGGTGTTTATCTAAAAGAACATCAAACTAAATATCAATTTGAAAATATTTTTCATGAAAAGGTTTATGTTACATCAGAAATAAATAATAATGAAAGCAATGATAGTGAGTTTTATCTTTTTGGCAGTGAACTATTCTTGCAAAATAAAAATTTAACTGTCAACATTGCATATAAAATTGAGAACAATCAAATTATTAAAGCAGATAGTCCTTTTTTATCAGTATTTTTTCCCACTAAAATACAAACAGATTTAGATTTCCTTGTTCACGCACCGTTTAAAACAACACCTAATAGAGAAACTATTCCATTTGACGACGAAGATAATGTGAAAATGAAAGACGAATTAGCAGAGTTATGTCTAAAAAGTCTTCAAGTTTTAAAAGAAAATGGTTTTATAACGCCTATCTTTTTAAATACCCTACCATTAAAAAAAGCTTATTACTGGAAACCTGTCTATACCGCAATTAATTTAAAATTAGTTGATTTCTTTAAAACATATCGAATATTACCAACTACAAATGGAGAGTTTATAGACGCAACAGAAGCTATACTTGCAAGAGGTAAAGAATTAATTAATTTATTACAAAGTGAAGACTTAGAAAAACTATTTAGTCGTAAACATTGGCTAAGTACTGAAATTACAAGAGATAATACAAATGATTTACGGACTTTTATTATTTCTGAACTAAATATTCCCGAGAAAGATTTTGAGGATTTTGCAAGAGAAATTCAAAAAGAATTTCTTCAAGAAAAAACCGACGAATGGTTAATTAATTTCTATTATTTATTGGTTAATCAAGGTTCATTGTTCAATAAAAACAAAGGTATTTTGCGTTATCGTAATATATTTAAACTTGATAATGATGAATTTGCAGCACTATATGATAATTCAGATAGATTAAATATTTACCTACCAAGGAAAGATAAATCTAATTATAAGGTTGTAAAAAAAATATTTATAGAAAACGAGCTATCAAAAGCCTTTTTTGAAAAATACAATGTTAGCTATCCAGATAGGTTAGCAGAGTTGAAAGAATTTATTGCACCCAAATATAGTTATACTCACGAACGACCTTTTGACGAATTTATTTCAGATTTGGAAAAAATAATACAAGCGTATAATAGCGCAGACAAAGGTAAACAGGACATAATTGATTTGTTTAAAAATAAATTTATAATTCTTACAGTAAGCGGCGAGTATCAACAGCCAGATAATACATATATCCCAACAGATGAACTAAAAAAATGGTTTAATACTGTTGAAGTAAATTTTATCTCTGAAAAAATTTATAAAGATAATCTAAGACCTTTTTTTGAGGATATGGGGTCTCACTCACTACCTAAGCGGATAGAGATAGAACCTACACTAAACCATAATGACAAGGAAAAATTAACAAATGGTTATCATTCTAAATATGGACTTAGAGAAATAACAACAAAAGATTTCAACATTGATGGACTTGATTTTTTTTTAAAGGAAATTTCCAATGAAAAATCATTTCTTTTATGGAATATATTGCGAAAGCACTTTGATGCTTTTCCAAATTGGGGTGGTAATTTTTTCAAAGGTATTTTTAAATGGTTACACCATGGTGAAAATACACGGTATTTCTCGTCTTTTTTTCTAAATCTTTTAAATGAAACAAGTTGGTTGTTAAATAACAATAATCAACTTGTCAAGGCAAGTGAAATAACAATTAGTGAATTATCGAAGAGTTATGAAACTGATGAAGTTTTTTTGAGAGCTATTGATGAATTGTTCCTCTTTAAAACAGACGATGTTAAAAAACTCGAAGAAAAAGGATATTTCATTGTATCAAAAGAAGAAAAAGATGCTTTTGAAGAATGGAAAAGGCAGCAAGAAAATCAAAAAGAAAAAGAAAATTCAGAATGGCATCCAAAGTACAAACCAGAAGAAGTAGAATTAGTTGTAGAAAAATATGAAAGCGATATTAAACGTGAAGATTTATCAAATCAAATAAACGACACATTAAATGATGATAATGAAGATGAAAAAGACAGTATCTCAAAAACATCAAAAACAACTAAGCAAACAACTACCAAAAGCAGACATTCAAAAGAAATTGGTGTTTGGGGTGAGGAAGCTGCATTTAGGTTTTTAACAAATAAATTTAATTCTGATTATGAAATAATTTGGCTTAATGAGAATGGAAATGTCGGAAAAGGATATGACTTTGTCATTAAAAAAAATAATGTCGAGGAATTTTACTACGAAGTAAAAACAAAAACAGAATTAAAACCTGAGTTAATGGAAATTTCAGGAACTCAATGGGAATGGGCAAGAACGCTTTATGATAAAGGGATAGGTGAAAAATATATTATATGCGTAGTTTTAGGTGCAGGTCAAAACGAGCAGGTCAAAATACGTGAAATAGACAATCCAATTGATAAATGGAAAAAAGGACAATTAAAAGCAAATCCAGTGAATTTTGAATTATAGTCTTATTATGTATAAAATTAAATACATACTAAAAAAGTTTTTTATGAATGAATTTAGACAGGTAGAACAAATTGCTTTTCATGAAGCTGGTCATGCCGTTTTTGGACATTTTTTTGATTATCAATCAGAAGAGATTAGGTTGAATTTTGACGAAAAAAGAGGCATATATCCGTACACCTTAAAAAACTATGGTTCAGATAAGAGCATCATAGATAATTTTGAGAACGAAAGAGAAATTGATTTCAATAAATATAGTATTGATACTATTCAAGCAATAGCAAAAAAATATTGTGTTTCTTTACTTGCGGGTCCAATAACGGAGTTTTATTATAAAAAAGAACTGAATTTTAAAGGACAATTAGATTTTCAAAACACACCAGACTACAATAACGTATTAAAAGCTATCAGAATAGCCAAAATTACAAACATTCAATCGTTTTTATCTGATATATCCAATATAATATGCTCGTACATAGAAACAGAAGATGTAATTTGGAATACTATAAGCGAAATAGCCAAGCTAGCTATAACACAAACTGATTTTGTTTTACCTAAAAATGATATTTACAAAATATTTAAGCATAGTGGTTTAGATGATTTGAAAGCAACGATAAAATAAAAAAAACGCTAACATTAAGGCTTCGAATTTCATTTTTGCAAAAAATGATAATTTGAAGCAGCTGTTGCACTAACCGGCTGATTTTTAAGGATAAT
>JAFGUD010000543.1 GCA_016938685.1 Bacteroidales bacterium
AAGTTTTTCCAATTGAAAATGTGGTGCATTTTGTCCCATATTCTTTTTATTTGTCCCAAAAATACAAATTATGGTACAATTATCAATGTTTAAACAATTCTTTTTGCATGAAGCCTAACGGTTTACAATATGAAACGGTTGGGTTTTCGAAGCACGTCCGTATCCACCGTTGGAAAAGTTTGCTTGAAAAACTAATGCTCGCAAACCACTGAACCCCAACTGTTTTATATTGTGTGTTGTGTGTAGTTCATTATTCTCCAATCAATTTTCCTTTTAATACATGTCTTTTATCTTTCACATTCAAAACTAAATCCTGTAAAATATCGCAATCCAAGAGATTAAATTGTGAAGACCTACGACCAGTAAAAACATTTATCAATATTTCAAAATTCTTGTCTGCTAATTGGTCAAACATGTCTTTGGAAACAACGGCACTATCAAAAACAGCAACTCGTTCATTTTCTAATTCAATTCTATATTGTCCAATACTAAATTCACCAAAATCTTCATATTCCTCAAGTGTTGTATCCTTTGGCTCTCCTCTAAAATAAGCTTGAACAATAATTGTTTCTTTTAAATCATGTAATTCTTTATTCGCTGATTCAGTTAGTTTTAATTCAATTTCAAATTTTGGCAGTAATATTTCATTTCCGATTATTTTATAGGTGCTGTCAAGTAAATATTTATCCAAAATTTCATCCTGTGTTGAAAGAGATTCCTCATTGATTTTAACTTTTAGCTGATTCTCTGCTTTTTGTATAGTCGCAATATTAATTTTATCAGTTTCAGTCAATAATGATTTTACGTCTTTATATTTTGGTTTATACCAATCAAACTTCGAAAAATAATCTTTTAAATCCTGTGAATTAAAAATGTATCCATGTTTTGCAAATATTTCATTTCGCATAATTCGTAAATCTCCCAAATTTTTGTTTTCAATCTGTTCAATCGCAATCAAGGCCTGAGTTTGCTGTTTATTATTTCCACTTTTGCAGGAATAAAAAACAGTCATTGCAATAATTATGGAGGCTATTAGTTTCATTATTTTCTGTTTTTAGAATTCATTTCTATCATGTCGGGATGTCTCTCTTGAATTACACACAACGGTTTTGGCTATGAGTAGTGCGGGATTTGAAAACTTTCACTGCGTAACCACTGGTATGCTTTATTATTGATTTCATTTCGTATT
>JAFGUD010000544.1 GCA_016938685.1 Bacteroidales bacterium
ATAAAAAAAGCATATCGAAAAACATGTCAAGAAAAAAAATATATTAGTTCTAAATAAAAGTTGTCCAATCTTTTGGGGGAAGCTTATCTGAGCTCTAAATTCTCGGTATAACCAATATAATATCGGTCTAATTTGAGAGAGTATAATATGTAAACATAAAATTCCATAAAATAAAAAAAGCAGTCAAAAAGACTGCTTTGTGTGGGCGATATAGGATTCGAACCTATGACCCCTTGGGTGTAAACCAAGTGCTCTGAACCAACTGAGCTAATCGCCCGATTTTATAAATCGAAAAAAATTGTTTGAACTTTGCCTCTCCCGAAGTAATTTCGGGATGCTCTGAACCAACTGAGCTAATCGCCCGATTTTATAAATCGAAAAAATTGTTTGAACTTTGACTCTCCCGAAGTAATTTCGGGATGCTCTGAACCAACTGAGCTAATCGCCCGATTTTATAAATCGAAAAAAATTGTTTGAACTTTGACTTTCCCGAAGTAATTTCGGGATGCTCTGAACCAACTGAGCTAATCGCCCTTTTGCTTTAAGGCGATGCAAAGATAAATTCAATTTTTATTTCAGCAAATTTTTTTTGAGTTTTTTTCGAATTTTTTTTCGATTTTTTTTCTTAACATTGAAAAACAGAAAGTTATGATGAGACAAATTGTTCTCGCCAATCATTTAAAATTTCAATATGTTTGTTTTCTATGTATTTTTTTTCTTTTGCCACCTTTATAAGGGACGAATAATTAGTTAATGTGTCGAATTTGCAATTAGCTTCGTTAAATTTTTCTGTTGCAATATCAAATCCATAGCTGAAAATTGCAATTAGACCTAAAACTTCTGCATTTGTTTCTTTTAAAGCTTCAACTGCTGAAAGACTACTCCCTCCGGTTGAAATTAAGTCCTCAATTACAACTATCTTAGCATTTTCAGGTAATTTTCCTTCTATTAGGTTTTGCCGTCCATGTTCTTTGGCTTTTGGTCTTACGTATACAAAAGGTAATCCTAAATAATCTGCAACTAGAACTCCGTGTGCTATTGCTCCTGTTGCAACTCCGGCAATAATATTTGCGTCCGGATAATTCTGTTTAATAAAGTCTGAAAACATTTTTTTTATGAAGTTTCTGACTTCTGGAAAAGACAAAGTATGACGGTTGTCGCAGTAAATAGGCGATTTTATTCCGCTAGCCCACGTAAAAGGATTTTCGGGTCTTAACTCGACAGCTTTAATTGATAATAAATATTTTGCTAGTTTTGTTTTCATCATATTAGTTTTTAATCAAAAGAAAACCTGCAAAAAAATTTGCAGGTTTTAAATTTTTGAAAGTATTATTAGTTACTAATAATTTTAGCTTCAACACGACGGTTAAGTTGTCTTCCTTCTGCTGTTCCATTATCAGCAACTGGTTGTTCTTCTCCGTATCCTTTTGCAACTAGGTGTGTTTGTGGGACGCCAATGCTAATTAGATAATCTACAACAGATTGAGCTCTGTTTTGAGATAATGTTTTATTTGATGCATCTGACCCTTGACTATCAGTGTGTCCTGAAATTTCAATTACTAAATTAGGATAAAGTTTAAATGCTTCTGCTAATCTATTTAATTCAGGGTAAGATTCTGTTCTAAGGAAAAATTTTCCACTATCAAAGAACACGTTACGAAGTACAATTTTTGAACCCGGATTAACAGGCAATAGTTGAATATCTTTTCGTATTTCTTGATAACCATTTGCCTCTGGAATATTGAAATTTTCTGAATGGAACATATAACCATCTGCGTTTACAGACATTCCGTAATCCTTTCCGGAAGGCAACATTACGGTATATTCTCCGTTTGCTGCGTTAGTCATAATTGTTTGAATAACTTCCTGAGTAGCATTGTCAACAATTTCTATACGAGCATAAAGTGGTTTCATTGTTTCATATTCTGATACAATACCTGTTACAACTGTCATGCGCATTGTTTTAATTTCTACAGGAGGTTCCATTGAGAACTCATTTACCGGTTGTTTGATATATGCAATTAAATCATCTTCAGAGTCTTCGTTTATATTTTTTGGAGTGTAAAAGAAAAACTCGTACAAGTCCATATCTCCGTAATTATCTTCTTGTCCGTTTGAAGTGAAATAACCTGTTCTTTTATCGTTATTAACAAAAATAAACATGTCGTCCGAAGGAGTATTTAGAGGGTAGCCAACATTTTCAGGTTCGCTCCATCTTCCGTCAGGCAGTAGAAATGAACGAAACAAATCATATCCTCCAATGGAATTGTGACCTTTTGAGGCAAAATAAAGAACACTATCGTTATTTAGTAAAAATACTGATTCTTCGTCATAAATAGTGTTTACATTTCCTCCAATATTTACTGGTTTTGTCCAACCATTATTTGAATTTCCTCTACGCATCGACATCCAAATGTCTTTTCCTCCATATCCTTTTTTTCTGTTTGAAACAAAATAGACTCTTGTTGAATCGTGGTTGAAAGTTAGGCTAGATTCTCTGTATTTTTTACTGTTTATTTTTTTGATTACTTGTTTAGGTTTTGTCCATTTTTGTTCGCCGTTATTTTTTGTTCTTTTAAAAGAAATAAAAATATCTCCACCACCTTTTTTCCCTTTATAAATAAGGAGTCCGTTTCCGGTAGGATTTACAGCAACACTAGCGTCGTTTCCTTTACCGTTTAATGGTTTTTCCATTTGAGCAGGAGTTCTCCATTTGCTGTTTTTTGCGCTTGTGTAATATACGTCTTCAAAGTATTCGTTTGAGATTATTCTGTTTCTTTTTCCTCCGATTGTTTCGGGTCTTCTAGAAGTAAAGAAAACGACAGAATCGTAAGGAGCAAAAATAGGAGAATATTCAGGATATTTACTGTTTACATCTTCTCCAAGGTTATCAATAATAATACTTACAGGTTTTTCAATTAATAAGATTCCTGACTCACATTCTTTAATGTATTTATTTATTTTATCGCCTTGATTTTTTAAATCTTTTTTAGAAAGGGCGTCTCGGTATGCTTTATACTCATCAATTGCATCGTCAAATTTGGCGTTAATGTGATAAGCTCTTCCTAACCAAAAATGGATATCAGTTGTTACATTGGGGTCTAAGTTAAAAGCTTCTTCAATGTGTTTTAATCCATTTTTTTCATCGTAAATTTTTATGTAACTAACCCCCAATTCATAGTTCAAAATAGCATAGTCAGGGTTGTATTTTAATGCATTTTGAAGTGAATCTATTGCTAATTGATAGCTGCCTTTTTTGTTTTGTTTAAACAGCTTGTGTCCTTTTTTAAAATTCTTCCATGCATCTTTGAATTCAATGTCGGTTGTGTAAAATTCTTTTTTCTTAATTTTTACTTTTGCCTGAGAAAAAACAGGAGCAGTAAAAATAACTGCCAAAAGAAGAATTGTTAAAATTTTTTTCATATTTTACTTGTTTTGAATTTTTTCAATTTGCTGATATTTAACAATATATAGATTTTAAATAAAAGATGTTCATCAAAATTGTTTAAAAAAAATCATAGTCAAAACTCTATATAAAATCTCAACAAATATATTTAAAAAAAATTAAATCATACAACTAAAATATTTAAAATACATTTTCCTTTTTCCTTGTTATTGTGTTATTTGTCTTTTTTAGGATTCAATTTGTATTCTTCAAAAATATCTTGTATTATTACAATTAGTTCATATTCAGAAGATTGTATGATGAAATTTCGGTCAAAACTACAATATTTCATAAATTCATCTAGTTCCGGTCCTTCTAATTTTGTTATGTTTGAAACTAATTGTTTGTTAAATTTTTCTTCAGCTTGACGATTCAACTCGTCAATTCTTTGTTGCTGTTTTATTTTTTTTAATTGTTTTTCTCTACTAGTGTATATCGGCAGGGGGATTTGTATACCTGATTTGACATTAATACTAGCTAAATCTTCATTTTCAACTATTCTTGAAATCCATTTTATGAGTCTTATTTGGGTTTCATCTTCTTGGAGTTCTAAGTTGGACATGTCATAAACAAAGGATTCCCATCTTACTTGGTAGATATCTATTTTCCCTAATGGATAGGTTTGAGGAACAATATATATAGGGGTATTAATTTTGTTTTGAGCATTTGCTTCTGAAAAATCGGGCTGCCAATATTCTGTGTAATATCCAATACAAGAGATTCTTATACTATCATTTTTCATCATTAGAATTCTATATTTTCCGGAAGTGTCTGTGTTGGCTCCGTGCATTTTGGTTGTATTGAGCATAAATACTAAAGGTACCGGTTTTAATGTTTCTGCATCAATTACTTTTCCGGATATTACATAAATTGTTGAATCTTGGGAAAAAAGTTGTCCTGATATTAATATCAAAATCAAAAAAATAAATCTAATCTTCATTATTAAAATTTTAAAATCATTGCAAAGATAATTAAATTTGAAAAAAACTATTTTAAGGCTTTTTTTATGCGAAGTTAAAGCATTTATTTTATCTTTGTAAACATTCAAGTTTTTTTAACAATTATTGTTCACTATAACAATTGAACTTGAAGTTGTATTATGTTTATTTATAGTAATTTTAGTTTAACCAATAAATCATTATAAGAAATGAATAAGATTTCATTTGTTTTTAAAAACAAAATTAGAACAATAGATTTTAATAACAGCGAATTTTCTCCTACATCAACTCTTTTGGAGTTTATTCGTGCTCAACAAAATACTAAAGGCACAAAAGAAGGTTGTAATGAGGGTGATTGTGGTGCTTGTACCGTTGTTGTTGTCGAAAAATCGGGTAATGAATTAAAATACAGAGCTGTAAATTCATGCGTGATGTTTTTACCTTCTATTCATGGAAAACAAGTATTAACAATTGAAGATATTGGTTCTTCTGATAATTTGCATCCAATTCAACAAATTTTTATTGACCAACATGCAAGTCAGTGTGGTTTTTGTACTCCGGGATTTATTATGTCTCTTTTTGCTCAAAAGGCTGATAATCCAAATTCTTCAAAAGATGAGCTAATTGAGGCTATTACAGGAAACTTATGCCGTTGCACGGGATACAGACCAATTGTTGATTCTGCCGTTGATATATCAAAGTTAAATGACTTGAAATTGTTTCATAATTATGCAAATCCTGAATTGATTGATAGTATTCCGGTTAATGATATAGTTAGTCTTAAAACTGCAAAAAATGAATATTATATACCATTTAATATTGAAGATGCCATAAAATTAAGAAAAGAGCATAAAGATGCTGTGATTACAAGTGGAGGAACTGATTTAGTGCTTGTTGTTACTAAAAGAAAAGAACATTTACCTAAAATTATTGATGTATCGCTTTTGGTTGATACTCAGCAAATAATTGAAACAAAAGATGAAATCATTTTTGGTGCAGGTGTGAAAATTGAAGATATTTACCAGTTTTCTAAAACTAAGCTTCCGGCTATGGCCGAAATGTTGAGTCTTTTTGGCGCTAAACAAATCAGAAACAGAGCAACTATTGGTGGAAATGTGGGAACTGCATCGCCTATCGGAGATATTTTACCGGTTTTATATGCGTATAATGCAGACATTATTATAAAAGGTGATACAGAAAGAAAAGTAAATATCAACGACTATATTATTGGATATAGAAAAACATTACTTGGTGAAAATGAGCTGATTAAGGCTGTCTCTATTCAAAAACCTGCTCCGAACCGAATAACAAAAGCCTATAAAATATCAAAACGTGTAAATCTTGACATCTCAACAGTTAGTGCAGGATTTTCAATGGAATTGGAAAAAAACATAATAAAAGATATCGTTCTTAATTATGGAGGAATGGCTGAAAGACCAAAACGTGCTTCGGAAACTGAAAACTTTTTAAACGGAAAAGAATGGACGGAACAAGTTGTTACAGAAGCTATGAAAATAGTTGAAAAAGAGTTTACTCCTCTTACAGATGCCCGTTCGTCAAAAGAAGCTAGAATTATTATGGCTAAAAATTTATTGCTCAAGTTTTATTTAGAAACCAAATAAGACATTGAACTTTAATTACTTTTAACTTTATAAAATAAAATCATGAAAACTCAATATCACGAAAGTGCAACTCTTCACGTAAGTGGTGAAGCAAAATATATAGACGATTTAAAAATAAGCCCGAAACCTTTATTGGGCTTTGCATATACAAGTTCTATCGCAAAAGGACGATTAAAAAGCTTTGACTTTTCGGAAGCTATAAAAGTGAACGGGATCCATGCTATATTATCTCATAAAGATATTCCGGCATCAAATAGAATAGGTGCGGTAAAACACGATGAACCGGTTTTAGTAGATGATGAAATTAGTTTTATAGGTCAGGCTATTTTTCTTGTTGCAGCTGAATCAGAAGAAGCTTTTTTAGAAGCAAAAAAGTTGATAAAAGTTGATTTAGAAGAACTTGAGCCTGTTATTACTATCGAAGAAGCAAAAAAACAAGGTCTTAATCTTGATATTCCTAGAAAAATTGAACGTGGAAATATTCAAGAGGGATTTGAAACTGCTGATTTTGTTTTTGAAGGAGTTACAATTTCCGGAGGACAAGAGCAATGGTATCTTGAAACTCAAATTTCAGTCGCTGTTCCGGGAGAAGGAAATGAATTTAAAGTTTATTGTTCTACTCAAAATCCAAACGAAACCCAAATGTTAATTTCGGAGGTAATGGGAATAGACATTAACGAAATAGAAGTTGAAATTCGTCGAATGGGAGGAGCGTTTGGTGGTAAAGAAACTCAATCTGCTATCTATGCAATATGGGCTACTCTTTTGGCAAATGTAACAGGAAATCCCGTAAAAGTAAGATTAGAAAGACATGTTGATCAGCAAATTACCGGAAAAAGACATCCTTTTGAAACAAATTACAAAGTTGGGTATAATAAAGATGGAAAAATAGTTGCCTTGGACATTGATTTTAACTCAAATGGAGGTGCTTTTGCTGATTTGAGCATGGCTATTCTTGAACGTGCAATGCTTCACGCCGAAAATGCTTATTTTATTCCAAACATTAGAATTCTGGGAACTGTATGGTTAACGAATATACCGCCAAATACAGCTTTTAGAGGTTTTGGCGGGCCACAAGGTATTTTCAATATCGAAAATATCATCGAGAAAATTGCCAGAAATTTAGGAAAAGATGTTACTGAGGTTCAATTCTCTAATTTTTATGGTGAAAACGAGAGAAACATTACTCCTTTTGGTCAAAAAGTTGAATTAAACAGGCTGTATGTTATTTGGGATAAAATAACTGAAAGTGCTGATTATAAAAATCGCAGAAAACAGGTTGATGAGTTTAATAAAAATAACAAGTATAAAAAACGTGGTCTTTCTTTGATTCCCGTTAAATTTGGAATTTCTTTTACTACAGCTTTTTTAAATCAGGCTGGTTCACTAGTTCATGTATATACAGATGGAACTGTACTTGTGAATCATGGTGGGACAGAAATGGGGCAGGGGCTTCATACTAAAATGCAACGTGTTGCGGCATTGGAATTTGGCATAGATATGAATAAAGTAAAAGTTAATGCCACAAATACAGCAAAAGTGCCGAATGCTTCTGCAACTGCAGCTTCTACTGGTTCTGATTTGAATGGAATGGCAGTTAAAAACGCAATTTCAAAAATAAAAATCCAAATTGCAATGACTATTGCCGAGCATTTTAGTAGTAAATACGAAGGCGAAGATTCTTACATTGAAAATATTACTTTTGAAAATAACAAAATATTTGACTCGATTCATCCTGAACGAACAATTGGTTTTGCAGAAGCTACAGTTTTAGTTAGACTTAGCAGAAGAAGCCTAAGTTCATCAGGGTTTTATGCTACTCCGGGAGTAGAATTTGACAGAGCAAAAGGAGTTGGAACACCATTTTTCTATTTCGCCTATGGAATGAGCATATCCGAAGTAGAAGTAGATTTACTTACAGGAAAAATAGACCTAATCAGAACTGATATTTTACATGATGTTGGAGATTCTCTGGCAGAAGATATTGATATTGGACAAATAGAAGGTGCTTTTATACAGGGACTTGGTTGGGCTGTTATGGAAGACCAAAAATACGATAAAAAAGGTAAAAATCTTACACCTTCGCCTGATACTTATAAAATCCCCGGAATTAATGACATCCCAAAAGATTTCAGAGTGGAAATTTTGGAGGGAAATCCTTATCCAAATACTATCCACAAAAGTAAAGCTGTTGGCGAACCTCCTTTTATTCACGGATTATCAGGTTGGTTTGCTATAAAAGATGCACTTTGGGCTATTTCTGATTATAAAATAGAACCGGAGCTTAATTTTCCTGCAACAAATGAATATATTGTTGTTGCTGTTGATAAAATATTAAATAAATAATCATGCTGATTATCAGCAATATGGAATGATTAAAAATTATAAAGTTGTAATTACCGGAGCCGAATCTACCGGAAAATCTGCTGTTTCTAGATATCTTGCTAATTATTTCGATACTATTTGGCTTCCTGAGTTCGCTCGCGATTTTGTGGAAAATTTAAACCGACCTTATATTTATGAAGATGTCGAGTTTATAGCAAAAACTCAGATTAATCAGGAAGCCAATATGCTGAAAAAAGCAAATAAATTTTTATTTATAGACACAAGCTTGATAATTACAAAAATTTGGTTTAAAGTTGTTTATAATAAAATTCCGAATTGGCTTGAAGAAAAAATTTGTGAAACAAAACCTAATTTTTATTTACTTTGCAATAATGATTTAGAGTGGATACCAGATAAAGTTAGAGAAAATGGCGGAGAAATGAGACAAAAACTTTTTGATATGTACCTAGCAGAAATTATTAATTACAGTGTTGATTATGAAGTGATAAAAGGTGTTGGAGAACAACGTTTTCTAAATGCAGTAAGCGCTGTGAAAAATTATTTTGAATAAAATAATAATTCATTAATTAAAACTGTTTTATATAATAAGTTAAGCTTGCTTGACTTGAAAATATTTAGTTTATTACTTTGGAATAATGTAGATTGTTTAATATAAAATTTTTATTTATGACTAAAACTATACTTTTTATTGTTGTTTTATTTTTCTCAATGCAAGTTTTTGGTCAACTTGGTCCAAATTATAACGATGAATCCAGAAGAGTTTATTGGTTTGATGTGAATTTGAAAAAAGTAAAGGATCCTGAAACTTTGATACCTACTTATCAGGTTTATAGAAGTGGAACTAAAATACAGTACGGCACTGCTTATGAATATGACAGATACTTATGGCAAGGGCTTTCAAATGGAACTAGAATTGCAATTGGTCCGTTTGATGATCAAAAACAAGCTGTATTTGCAAATAAACTTTATGATATGAAAAAGGCATTGGCTGATTCTAGTCTTATGAGTGACAATGGCAATTATTTTTGGTATCTTGTTACCATAAAAAAAACACAAAGGCTTAAATCTTATGATTTTGAGCGTATTCCGGCTCAAATTAATTCCGGAAATGCTTCAGATTTTGTTACACTAATGAAATTTAGTTTACCTCAGGATAAATTGGTAATTGGGCCTTTTTTGAATGCGCCAGAAGCTGAAAATTCAAAACGAGTTTTTCGTTTGGAAGAGTAATTATTATCATATTACTTATTTGGTTTCAGTTATAAAATATTAACTTAAATAAATCAACTTTATTACTAATAATTCGTTAATAATTAAAACATCAAAAAAATGATTAAAAAACTTGTATTATTATTTATAGCAGGTGTTCTTGTGATGTCTTGTAATGAGAATGCAAATACTAATATAGAATCAGATTCTACTAATGTGACTAGTATTACATATCCTTCGACGGGTAATTTTTATTCTGTTCCTGATGGAGAAAGTCTTATTGTTGCTGATCCTATTATTTATGATGTAATTGTAAAAAATGCAGATCCTTCTGATGAATGGACTAGTTTTTGTTTAGAAAATGTTGATATTGAGGCTATTACTAATATTCTATTTAATGCTGTTTATCAAGAAAAATTGCTTCCTTACCATTACAGATTGGATACGATTATACCAATGGAAGAAGTTAAAAATTTAGAAAAAGAAATTAGAGCAGATCAAATAGCTAAATTACAATTCGAAGAGCAATGGTTTTTTGATGAAACAAACTTAGAAATGTATAAAAAAGTTTCTTATATTGTATTTGGTTTAGAGCTTATAAATGAAACAGGAGAGGTTTATGGTTATAAACCTGGTTTTAAAGTATATTTGGATAAGGATAAAAATCAAATTGCCAAATAATGAAATTAGGTATTTCAATATTGACATTTATATTTTTCATTATTATTATTGGGTGTAATAAGAACGATAATTCTTTTCCTCCAGAATTACCTTCTATGCAAACATTTTTGCTTGAAACAAAAGGATTGGAAAATGACTCTTTTGTTTTTGATTCAAAGGATGATAATTATAGAAACTGGTTTGTAGCTGCCAATAAAATTTATGATTGGAATTTTCTAATTTCGGCAAATATTCAAATTCCTTTAAATTGTCTTTTTCTTGCTTATCAGTATGAACCAAAATTGTTCGCTGATCGTTCCTGGCTTTGGCAATATGATTTTGGAGTTGATTTAGATACATATCAAATTAAAATGTATGGTACTTTCGAAGTTGATAGTTCTATTCTCTGGGAAATGTTTGTAACTGAAAATAATTCAGAGTCAGTGTTACTAATGAAAGGCAATATTAACAAGTTTTTCACACAAGGGAACTGGATTTTTTATAAACATATTTTCAGACCAATTGAAATATTAAAAATTGATTGGCTAATAGAAGAAAATGTTCTACATGTAAATTTTACAAACGAGTACGAAAAAAGCACAAATACTGGTAGTATGTTAGAAATTATATATTCAATAGAAGATACAACTCGAGTTAAATTTAACTTTTACAATCAGTCGACAAATACTAATTCTTATATGGAAATTAATAAAGTTTTAGGTACTGGAAAGATAATGGATTATGAAGCTTTTAATGATTCTCTATGGCATTGTTGGGACAGTAATTTTATGAATGAAGATTGTATGTAATGTTAAAAAAAAATCCCGCATTTGCGGGAATTTTATTAGAATGGTAAATCATCTTCTGATTCGTCTTTTGTTAAATCAGCTTGGTTAGTGTTCTCCTGAACTGGATTGTTTTGTTCTCCATACAAAACTTCAGGAGGTGGTTCCTGATTTGTTTGAGGAGTACCAGTAACAGCTTGTTCACTAATTTTAACAATTCTCCATGCAGTTAGATCTGTGTACCAACGTTCATTATACTCTCTGGATTCTATTCTAAAACCTACTCTGATTTTTTCACCAACTTGTAAGCTTTTAATTGCATCAACAGTGTCGTTCCATGCATTAAATACTGCTTTTTTAGGATATTGTTCTTCTGTTTCTATAACAAAACCTTGTTTTCTCCACGATTTACCGCTTGATTGACCTACTCCTGTTTGTTCATCTAATAGTTGTAATAATTTTCCTTCAATTTCTAGTGCCATAATCTTTGATTTAATTTTGTTTTTGCAAAAGTATAAAAATATTTTTTTTTAGATAATTTATTTATCCACAATGTAATTAGTTTATACTCAATAGTTTAATTTGGTAAATAACAACAGAGTTTGGAGGAACGTTTTTTCCGCCGTTTTGTCCAAATGCAAATTCCGGTGGTAAAAAAATAATCCACTCTGAATCAACGGGCATTCTAGTTAATACTTCTTGCCAGCCTTTTAGAGAAGAACTTATGTCAAAACTAACGGGAGCTTTTCCTTCTGTTGAAACGATAATATTTCCATTGATAAGTTTTCCTGTATAATGAACAGTAACATTGTCATTTTTTGTGGGGATTTTTCCTGAACCTTTTATTATTTCTTTGTATTGTATCCCATTCGAAAGCACGGTAACATTTTTATCTTGTGCATTTTCTTTCATAAATTTACCATTTGAACTTGCATCGTATGTGTATTTTTCCGTTAAATTCTGTCTAATGTAAATGCTAACTATGTGTTTGGCTACATCAGGATGAATTGGTAGATTTTGATCGTTTTCAGATAGTACGTCATTGATTGCTTGCATTAGGATTTCTTCATTAAAATTATAAATTCCATACTCTTGCATTTGTTTTCCAATTACAACACCAATACAATAATCAATAGTATCTTGTTTTGACTTTAATTTTACTGTTTTAATAACTTGATTATTGAGTTTATTATCGTTATTTGTTTTGTTTGGGTTATCGTCGCAAGAAACAAAAAATAAAACGAGTATTAAAGGTATCAAAAATGACTTCATTTAGTTTGGTTAAAATAATTGTTCGGAAATTTCATTTTTTAAAATCTCAATAGCATTTTGTGTGGGACTTGTACTTACTGTGTTGTAAGCTTCTAATACAAGTTTGCTAAATTCCTGAGCACTTGCTTGAGCTCTTCCGCTGGTTGCAGCTGTATTTATTAGTCTCAAAACAGATTCTTTTGCGTTTCTAATAGCTTCCCAGGCATCGTCACTAACATAAACTTGTTGTGCTAAATTGTGTTCATATTCTGCTCTAACTGTTGCTAATAGTGCTTGATGTAATTGTTTGGTTGTCATTCCGGGTTGATAAACCCGAACAAAAACTGTTTCTGGTGAAATGCGTTCTAAAAACAGAACTAATCTTTCGTATGCTTGCAATCGAATTGGAGTGATGAGCTTTGAATTATTGAGTTTATATTCAAGTTTTGCTTTTGATATTTCTCTGTCCATAAATGATTTCATAACAACATAAGCTGTTATTAATACAATTAAAGCAGGTACAAAATACTTAATAAGATCTAATAATGTGTCTTTCATTTATTTTTGAATTAGTTTAATTTTTATTATATAAATGCAAAATTAAAAATTATTTTTAATAATTCATTTGTTTATTCTAATTTTTACAATTAAAGTTGAGTGTTAAATTTGCTCGGAAAAACTTTTGTGTATTGTTAGTAATTGTTTATCTTTGAGGTTTAATGAACTATAATATCCTGAATAAATATTTTTTTTATGAAAAATAATTTTGATGATAACATAAAATCATTTGAAATATATAACGACGAAAAAATTAATCGAACAAAAATATTTGATTTTGTTTTAGAGAACATGGCCGATGTTATTACTGTTATTGATCATAATCTTAATATAATTTTTATAAGTGGTTCAGTAAAAAATATGGTGGGATTTTCAGAAGATTATTTTTTGGATAAAAATATAATAAACCTATCATTAAATGATGATTTTGAAAAAATATTTAAAATTTCAGAGAGCAAAATAATAGATGGTATTATAAGGGGGAGTTTTAATTATACTTTCTTTCATAAAGATGGACATAAAGTGTTATCTGAAAATACTTACAAAGCTTATTTTGATTCTGACGAAGCTTTAAAATATATCCTGATTAATAGTAGAGAAGTTAGTAAATTGGATAAAATTAAGGTAGACCTTAGAAATGAAAAAAGAAAACTTCAAACTATTCTCAATACTAATCCTGATTTAGTTTTTCATCTTGACAAGCAAGGAAATTTTGTGGGTTTTTATCAAGAAAACAATGAAAACTTATTAATTCCTCCCGAAGCATTTGTTAATAAGAATCTTAGGGATTTATTTGATGAAGATTTTGTTAATATTTCAATGAATGCAATAGAATATACTCTTATACATGGCAGTTATGAATACGAATACGAATTAACAGTAGGAACAAAGAAATACTATCATGCCAGAACAGGTAAATTAAATGAAAATGAGGTAGTTATTAGCGTTAGAGATATTACAGAAAACAAAAATACTCAAATAGCTTTAGAAGAAAGTGAGCAAAAATTTAGAAACCTTATTGAGAATTCTCCTGATATTATATACAAATTTTCTACAAAGAATGGAGGTTTATATTGGTCTAAAAGTTTGGTTAAAATTCTGGGATATTTGCCAGAAGAAATAATTGAAAAACCTTCTATTTGGCAAAATGCTATTCATTCGGATGACAGAGATAAAGTTTTAAAAGCAATCGTTGATGATTCAAAAGGTGCAACATTTAATATTGAGTATCGTATTAAAACAAAAGATGGAAAATGGAAATGGATACATGATTCTTTTATAAGCAAAGTAATTAAGGAAAAAGAAATTATTATTGAGGGGCATGCTTCTGACATTACAAATCGTAAAAATATTGAACAACGTTTAATACATAATCAAAAAATACTCAAAGATTTAAATAAAACAAAAGATCGTTTTTTTTCTATTATTGCTCATGATTTGCGCGGACCGTTTAATGGAATTCTTGGATTTTCTGAATTACTTCTTAAAGCAATTCAAGAGCAAAAATTTGAAAAGCTAGAAGGATACTCCAAATTTATTAACGATTCTGCAAAACATAATTTTGATTTGCTTAATAATCTATTAAGTTGGTCAAGATCTCAAACAGGGCAAATAAAATTTTCTCCAAAACTTTTTAATTTGTACGATTTAGTTGAATCAGTTTACTTTTCTCTTAATCATTCTATCGAAACAAAAGGTCAAAAATTCACCATATCTGTTCCTGATGATTTTATGATTATTGCTGATAAGTTTTTATTAGATGTTGTTATGCGGAATATTGTTTCTAATGCTGTTAAATTCACACAAATGGGTGGTTTTATAGAGGTTTTTGTTGTTGCCCAAAAACAGACAATGCAAATATGTATTAAAGACAATGGTATTGGTATTGATTCTGCTAACGCTGAAAGACTTTTTAAAATAGATGAAACATTTACAACGAAAGGCACTTCTAACGAAGCCGGTACTGGATTAGGTTTAATTATTTGTGATGAGTTTGTTAAAATACATCAGGGTGAAATTATTGTAGAAAGTAATGTTAATGAAGGCACAACTTTTAAAATTGTAATTCCTGTAATTAAATAATTTTGGTTTAATGAAGAAATTATTTCTATTTCAAATTGTATTGTTTTTTTCTATAGCTGTTTTTTCTCAAAAAAAAATCACTATTTTTGTACATCAGTTAAAATATGATCCTTTTGAATACCCCGGATTTGCCGCAAATATTGACAATAAGGCTTATTTTATATCTGATTATGCTGATTCCCAAGCTTATTTAGTTGATAGTCTAAATCCTTGGAACGAAGAATTATTAAAAGAACGGTTTATTATCAAGGGGGTTTTAGTTGAAAATAATAACGGAGTTCTTATCTTTAAAAATTGGTCAATTATCAAGTGATTTATTTGGCCAAATTATCGATAGTATTAGTGTTATGTTTTATAAATAATTAACAAATAAGCAGATGAAGAGTATTTTATTATTATGGTTTGCAGTTGCAGTTGCAATTGTGTTAACATCTTGTAAAAATGAAGAAACTAAAATTGATGACGAAATGAAAAACATTCAACTTGAAGATTTTTTCAAAAATCCTGAAAAATCTGCGTACCAAATTTCACCAAATGGTGAATTTTTAGCATTTATGGCTCCTTACAAAAACAGAATGAATATTTTTGTTCAAAAGGTTGAGGATACAACAACTACAAGATTAACAGCAAGTGTCGATAGAGATATTGCCGGCTATTTTTGGGCTAATGAAAATAGAATTGTCTACATGAAAGATATTGGTGGAGACGAAAATTATAAGCTTTTTGGAGTAAATCTTGATGGCACTGATTCTATTTGTTACACTTGTTTCGATGGTGTTAGAAGTCAGGTAATTGACCCATTGATAGATATTCCTGATGAAATGCTTATTGGAATGAATAAAAGAAATCCTCAGGTTTTTGATGTGTATCGTCTGCATTTATCTTCCGGTGAAATGGAAATGATTGCTGAAAATCCTGGAAATATTCAAGGCTGGATTACAGACCACGAAGGCAAATTACGTCTTGCTACTGCAATTGTTGATGGAGTAAACGAACAAGTGCTTTATCGTGAAACCGAAAATAGCGATTGGCAGGTTTTAGTAACTACTTCTTTCAAAGATAGTTTTAGTCCTTATTTCTTTACTTTTGATAATAAAAATATTTACGTTATTTCTAATATTGGGAGAGATAAAACTGCTTTTATTGAATATAATATTAAAACAAGAGAAGAAAATGTGCTCTTTGAAAATGATGAATATGATTTGTCTGGTGTAAGTTATTCCAGAAAAAGAAAGGTTTTAACTTATGCTTCTTACACATCATGGAAAAGACAAATGCATTTTTTTGATGATGAGTATAAAAAAATCTATACAAGTTTATCTGATAAACTTCCAGACTATGAAATAGCAATTACTTCAAGAGACTTAAACGAGAATGTATTTATTGTTAGAACATATAGCGACAAAACACGTGGAGCATACTATTTATATATTGAAAATACTGATGAGTTAACTAAATTAGCCGACCTAAGTCCTTGGTTAGATGAAGCAAAAATGGCAAATCAACTTCCAGTTGAATTCACTTCAAGGGACGGGCTAAATCTTCATGGATATTTAACTCTTCCTGCTGATTTTACAATGGAAACTGCTAAAAATTTGCCTGCAATTATTAATGTACATGGTGGCCCATGGGCAAGAGATAATTGGGGATTCAATCCTGAAGTTCAGTTTCTTGCAAATAGAGGATATGCTGTATTACAAATCAATTTCAGAGGTTCTACCGGATACGGAAAAGAATTTTGGCAAGCTTCTTTTAAACAATGGGGACAAACAATGCAAGATGATATTACTGATGGTACTAATTGGTTAATCGAAAAAGGGATTGCAAATCCTGATAAAATTGCAATTTATGGTGGTAGTTATGGTGGTTATGCTACTCTTATGGGTATTGTAAAAGAGCCTGATTTATATTGTTGTGCCGTTGATTATGTAGGTGTTTCAAATATGTTCACTTTTATGAAAACAGTTCCACCATATTGGGAACCTATGCTTAAAATGATGTACGAGATGGTTGGTGACCCCGAAAAGGATAGCGTTATGATGAAAGAAGTATCTCCTGTTTTTCATGTCGATAAAATTAAAACACCTTTGTTTATTGCTCAGGGAGCAAATGATCCTCGTGTGAATATAGATGAATCAGATCAGGTTGTTGCAGCTCTTAAAGATAGAAATGTGGATGTCTTGTATTTGGTTAAAGATGACGAAGGACACGGTTTTCACAACGAAGAAAATAGATTTGATTTTTATCGAACTATGGAAAATTTCTTGTCTCAACACATGAAATAATACTTTTAATAGAAAAAATATATATTTTTGCCCTGTGTATCATTACTCAGGGCTTTTTTAAAATTGCTTAAACCCGAATTATGCATTTGAAAAACAATTTCAGCATAATAGCCTTATTTTAAATATATTTCTCAATAAAAGTCAAAACCCTGA
>JAFGUD010000545.1 GCA_016938685.1 Bacteroidales bacterium
AAATATGTTAGTATATCTTCCATTTTGAGTGTTTTTTAATATATTTGCAAAGATAACAAAATCAACGTTATTTTAAACTACCGCCATGTAAATAGTACAATCGGAGAATGTGTAAATAATAAATTAACTATCAATTATTAATTATTAACTGTTTATAGTATTTGCAAACATCTTTCAATCCGCATTTTGTACATTTTGGACTTCGGGCTGTGCAGGTATATCTTCCGTGCAAAATAAGCCAATGATGAGCAATTGGAATTAGTTTTTCGGGGAAATATTTAACTAATTGTTGTTCAGTTTGAAGCGGAGTTTTGGCTTTGGTTGTAAGCCCAATTCTTTCCGAAACACGGAAAACATGTGTATCAACAGCCAAAGCAGGTTTATCATAAACTACAGAAGCCACTACATTTGCTGATTTTCTGCCAATTCCGGGCATTTTTTGTAATAAAACAATATCATCCGGCACAACGGAATTAAATTCATCAACTAAAACTGTTGCCATTCCAACCAGATGTTTTGCTTTATTGTTTGGGTACGAACAAGTTCTAATGTATTCAAAAACTTCTTCGGGAGATGAGTTTTTTAATGCTTCGGCATCAGGAAAACGTTTAAAAAAAGCAGGAGTAATTTTATTTACTCTTACATCGGTGCATTGCGCTGAAAGCAAGACAGAAACAAGCAGTTCGTAAGGTGTCCCGTAATTCAGTTCAGTTTCGGCAATTGGCATTGTCTCCTGAAAATATTCAATAACGAATTTAAATAGCTCTTTCTTTGTCAATGTGTGAATTTTTTATATTTATTTTTTTGTCAATGTGTGAATCATTCTTTTTCAATATGTAAATCATTCAATCGGTGAATATGTAAATAATTATTCTCCGATTTACATATTGAATTTTATTTACACATTTTTCTATTTACATATTGAATAATGATTACTTGCAAAATTAACAATAATTATTCTAAAAAAATTAAAATATTCTTGACTTCTTGTTACTTTTACCATTATTTTACGTTTGTAAAAAACAGGTATTTAACTCTGATTTTTTTTGTTTTAGATATCATATTTTATTGACAATCAAACATTAAAGTTTAATTTTTTAAAATTTAGAGTAATGGAAGTAAAAGAAAAAGCTAAACTTTTTGTTTTAGCATTTGTTTTTGGTTTGATAGGTGGGGCAGTAGCCTTTTGGATTATTCCTGAAAATAAACCTCAGAAAGTTTATGTAGTTGAAAACGATAATGTAATAGCAAATACACATCTAGCTAAGAGTACAAATATATTGGAAATGCCTGATTTTACAGGTCCCGCAGCAAATGCAGTTCAGGCAGTTGTTTTTATAAAAACAGAATATTATTCTGGCGATCCTATGTATTATTTTTTATATGGAAAATCATCAGATGAGCCAATAAAAGGAAGCGGTTCGGGAGTTATTATTAGCGATGACGGATATGTTGTTACAAATAATCACGTAATAGACAAAGCTTCAAATATTAATGTTGTTTTGAACGACAAACGAGAATATACAGCTACTGTTATTGGACGTGATCCTGCAACTGATTTGGCTTTGCTGAAAATTGAAGCTGATAGTTTGCAAACTTTACCTTTTGGAAATTCAGATGATTTGCAGGTTGGTGAATGGGTGCTGGCAATTGGTAATCCTTTTAATTTAACTTCAACAGTAACCGCAGGAATAGTGAGCGCAAAAGCGCGTGATATTAGTATTTTGAAAAAACAGTATGCCATAGAATCTTTTATACAAACAGATGCCGCAGTTAATCCCGGAAATAGCGGAGGAGCACTGATAAATATTGATGGACAATTAGTGGGAATTAATTCAGCAATAGCTTCTCCAACAGGTAGTTTTGCCGGATATTCTTTTGCTATTCCTACAAGCATTGTTCAAAAAGTTGTAGCAGATTTTATTAAATACGGTAGTGTTCAACGTGCTTATTTAGGCTTTAAAATTGCCGATATTGATGAAAATGTTGCAGAAAGATTTAGTTTGCCTAATTTAAAGGGAGTATATGTTAGCGGAGTTACAAAAGATGGTGCTGCTGATTTGGCTGGCATCAAAGAAGGCGATGTTATTTTACGATTTGAAAATACTGAGGTAAATGGCGTTTCGCAATTATTAGATTTAATTGGTCGTCAAAGACCGGGAGATAAAGTTACATTAAATATTAGAAGAAATGATAAAATTGAAGATTATATTGTAACACTTAAAAACGAACAAGGCGGAATAGAAAACGTATTAAAAGAGGCGAAAGGATTTTTTGGTGCTACATTTGAAGAAATTACAAAAGATGAATTGAAACTTTACGGATTGAAAAATGGTGTTAAGGTTTCAGATGTTTTTCCGGGAAAATTTTTGGCTGCCGGAATAAAACAAGGAATGATTATAACAAAAGTAAACAATCAAAAAGTTAGTTCAACTTCGGAAGTTGAAAAAATTCTTAGCGAAGCTACCGGAGGGATTTATATCGAAGGTTACGATCCCAAAACAGGCGATAACGTTTACTTTGCTTTTGGTACAGAATAAATTTGCAGTTAATTTTTGCAGCTTTTATATATAAAAATGAACAAAGAAACAGCTTTAAAGGTAATTCGTGTTACAACTGTAATATTGGGGTTTTACTTCTCATTTGTTCTTGTTTTTGACTTATTAGGAATTTTTGACTTAATTTTTGGAATATCTAATTTAGATAATTTATATTTATTTATTTTTGAAAAGTTAGGAACAGGAGTATTGGGGGTTTTTACTATAATCTTTTTTAGTCTTTTTGTTTCTTCTATATTTCTATTCAATTTTCTTGATAAAGATAAAAAAGAAGATAATTCAAAAGAAAAGTCTAAACCAATAATAATTGCACTCAGAATTTTTATTATTGCTAATATGATAATTGCTATAGTTTATTTTTTACGAGTTGATAAAATAGTAGAAGGAACGCCGGAAACAGATGGAACTGAATATTTTGTTTCATACAGAGGAAAATTTGTGAAAAGTATTACAGAGGAGGAGTATTATCAATATAAAGAAATGAGATATAAATCTACAAAATTTCTTATCCCTGCTGTCTTGTTGTTATTTACCGGTGGATTATTTTCAGCTTCGTTAGATAATTTATTACCTTCAGGTAAAATAAAGGATTCAGACATCTTTAAAAAATTAAAAGGAGATTGATTTGTTTTTTTTGACGTCTTGTTTTTATTATTCAAATCTTGTAGTTATATTTGTTCAATATTAACTGTAAATACATTTTTGTGGTTACAAAAGACTAATTAAATGAGAAAATATTTTATCGTAATAGGCTATCAACGCAAAGGTCCTTATACTCTCGAAGAGTTAAAAGAGAACAATATTACAAAAGAAACCATAATTTGGTTTTTCGAACTTGGTGAGCCAACTCCGGCAGGTGAAATTGAAGAGATTGCAAGTGTTTTTTCTGATGTTGAAAATAAAGTAGTTGAAGAAAAAATTATTCCTGGTGAAGAGAAGGAGAAAAATGCTCCTAGCGATGAAGAATTAATGAGAATTTATGCAGAATCGCAAAAACCTAAAAAAGAGCAGAAAATACAAGAACCGGAACTAAAAGAAGTTGAAAATATAGACGAAGTAGAACTTATTGAAGACGAAAAAGAAGAAAAAATTGCAGAAATAGTTGAATCTGTTAAAAATGAGAAAGAGAAGAAAATTGTTGAGTTTCAGTCTCATAAAGAAGTTGTAATTCCTATTGTCCAAAACAATAATTTTACTAATGAACCCGAAGAAAATAGCATAGTTGAGGAAGAAATTTCTTTTGAGGAACCCGAAAATTTTGAAATAAAATACGAAGAGACCAATAAATATCAAAATGCTCAATATTCTTCTAATTCTTCTTCTTTTAATTCAGGAGGAGCTGCTCAACCAAAACCACCAAATTATTTAGTGGCTTCAATTCTTGCTACTATTTTGTGTTGTTTGCCTTTGGGAGTTATAGGTATAATATTCAGCTCTCAGGTTGACAAAAAATATAGTGAAGGCGACTATGCAGGAGCAACACAAGCGTCTAATACAGCAAAGGGCCTTTTGCTTTTTTCAATAATTCTTGGAATTATTTTAATGATAACAATGTTTGTAATAGGAGCAAATGGCTAAACCAAACATAATTAAAATATTTGACAACTATAAATGGATTTTTCTGCTTATAGTTGTTCTTTTTTTTATAATAATTTATGCGGTTTTTGATCCTTACAAAGTAGATTTTTTCCCTAAATGTCCTTTTCTCGTCCTTACAGGGTATAAATGTTCGGGTTGCGGTTCTCAAAGAGCAATACATAATTTGCTGAATTTTAATTTAATAGGCGCAATGAAAGAAAATTTACTGCTTGTGATTTTTCTTCCTTATATTATTGTTGGAGCAATATTAGATTTTACTCGAAAAAAATATCCCAAACATCAAAAGATACACGATAAATTATTCAGCGGGAAAGCAGTATGGATTGTTTTTGGAATTATTTTAGTCTTTTGGATTGGTAGAAATATTATTGGAATATGAAAATAAATAGAAAATTATATGAAAAAAATATTATTGATCCTTCTTTTACTCCCATTTATTGTTTTTTCTCAAAAATACAGTAACAATAACAGAACTTTTGAATTTAAAGGCGTTGAATATCAAATAGAATCCGAAGAAGTAGATGAAAATCTGAATGCTTCTAATTATGTTGTAATTAAAAATCCGAATAAAACAGAAACCAAAATTAAGCTGAATTTTAAGAATGAAGAATATGATATGATTAGCTTTGGAGAGTATATTAACGATGTTAGAAAATTTGTAATTATCCAGGCAAGATATTCGTTTGTCATTCTAAACTTATACAACAACAAAATTATTGGTCCTTTTTCTCCTGTTTTTTACGGAATTGGACAAGATGCACAAAGCGGAATGCTTAGCGGAATGCAGATAATTTTTGACGGCAGATTTATTATCGGCTACTGTGTAGATAGTGGCGCATTTCTTTTTGATTTGACAGATCTATATAATCCCAAAGAAGAGTATCCAGCAAGTGTACCGTATAATAACGTAAATCGTGTTTTTATTTTACCACATTTAGAACAAAAAGATAAAAGTTTTGGCTTGTTTATAAGTGTTGATAGTTGGGAGGTTACTTACAAATATCTTTTTGTTGAAAAAGATGTAGCTATTAATTTTTTTTACGATATTGATCCTTACAACGAAGAACAATTTGAAAAATATTACGGAAATTCCCCTGAAATTCAATATACAATTATTGAAGAATATATTCTGGATGAAATAGACTTTATTGTTGTTAATAATTACTCTGGTGAAATAATTGCAATTCCTGAAAAACAGATAATTTCAGAAAGAGAAGACTTGTTAGAATATTTGAAAAATTTGAATTAAAAACATAAAACATGAAACTTTTTTTAGACGACCAACGTGTGCCATCTAATGTAGCTATTAGAATGGATCATGGTACTTTTTTGAAAGAGCCATGGAAAATAGTAAAAAATTACAATGAATTTGTTGATTATGTGAGTAATAACGAAATGCCAGAAATAATTTCGTTTGACCATGATCTTACGGCAGAACATTACAAGTATGCTTTTGCTGAAAGTATTCCCTATGGCAGTTTGAACGATAAAACCGGCTATCACTGTCTTTTGTGGTTAATTCTTTTTTGCGAAAAAGCTAAAGTTAAACTTCCTGAAATATTTATACATACTCAAAATATAGAAGGTGCTGAAAATATGAAAAATTTAATTGATGTATATAAACAAATCAAGTAATAATCCTATAAGTAGTAATACTTTTTTAGTTTTACGGCATATTATTAATGTTGTTAAGTTAAATACTCCATCAAACTCTGGCTTTGGCATTGCTGGAAGTGGATCATATTTACTTAGCGACTCCACATAGTAACGATATGCGAATAGTATCAAAGTCCCATCGGGACAGCCTGTTTGTTTGTTTCGACGTAAGTCGGAGCTAAAAGACAACAAACAAGAAAGTGCCGTTAGGTACGTCCCGTTTTTTTCCTAAATTTAAGACTGTAGTTTATTATTTATAAAAAAATCTTTGTATGACTTGTTTTTACTTATTCAAATCTTTAATTAAAAAAGTAGTTTTAAACCAATTATAATTTATTGTATCTGAGTATGTATCTCCTTCTAAATATTCCACAATCATTTTCATCTCAAAATTTTTGAAAGTAAAATATTGAGTTGCATCTTCTTCATTTATTATTTCACCGTAAGAATTTGTGTATTTTTTGGAAAGAATGTTTTGAAAAGAATCTAAATCAAAAACTTTTTCTTCATTATTTAACGAAATAATAAAGTCATTTCCTTTTGAATAAAGCTTTAGAATTACATTATCTTCAATTGTAATCGAAGTAGAGTCGCTGTTATAATATTGTTCGTTATGATAATAGAAATCGTAGTCACTAATTTTAATTATTTCAGGAACAAAATTATAGTAAAAATATTCGTTATTTTCAGAAATGTAATCGTAGTTTACAATAAGATGCAAAGAATCAATAAATTGATAAGCTAAATTCCACCCTGAATAGTATTCGTCATCTTTATTAAATTTAAAATTGTAATTCTTTTCAAATAATTGGGTTCCGTTATTTGATATTATATGTGAAGTGCTATTGTATATTTCATTGTAAATACTGTCGTTTAATTCAATGTTTTGAACTATTTTTCCGTCAACAATAATTCCATTTTCAACCAACATTTTATCCAATCTGTTAAATTGACTAATTTTTGCAACGTTAAACGCACTCCAAGGACCAAAACTTGCTAGAAAAAACACTATGCTAAATGAAATTGTTATCATTTTAATGTTTTTCTGTTTTGTAATAAGTTGATATATTGTAACTCCGGCTAACCAAAAAGCTAAAACCACAACATAAAAACGATTTTCTGTAATTCCGTATTCCCCAACTCTTATAAAAATTGCAACAAAAAGTAAAATAATCAACGGTAAAATTGCCCAATACATTCCTTTCCCAAAAGTTCTAATCCATTTTTGATTATTGTCATTTTGAACAGGATAAATAAGCATCAATGCAAACATTCCTAAGGCAGAAAATATTAAAACTAAATATGAAACAGAACCTTGCGGCAATTCCCAGTTTATCAGAATTTTTCCAATGTAGAAATACAATATTACCATGTATATCGTGGTCAATGGCAAAAGAATAAATTGTACGAAAATTTTCAGAGATTTTGGATAATTGTAATCATTTGTTGATTTTAAAAAATATTCTTTCGGAAAACCTCCCAAAAACATCAAAAATGCAAATATTCCTACAACAATAATCCATAAGTCAAAATAAACTCTTTCGTTAATACCTGAATCGAAAAGTAAATTTACAATACTTAAAGCAATTGCAATACCAGCGTAAATAACTACAGAATAAACAACAGTAAGCGATAAACGCATAAATATTTCTTTGTTAAAATCCCAATAATCAAGCTGTTTGTTTTTTGATAAATATGGCATAAAAAGAACTGCGAAAATAGAAACTGCGGTAATTATTAGAATTCTATACAAAACTTTGTCTGATTCTAAATCATTAAAAAGAAAGAAATAACCAACTAAAACCAAGACAAGTATAATATTTGAAACATACTTAAAAATACTGCTTTTTTCTTTTACTTCATTGAAAATTGTTAAGCCAATCGCCCAAATACTACCGAGAATTAATACGTGTATTATAATATACAATCGTTCGTTCAAATCTCCATTTGAATGAACCAGAAAAATAGAATAAAAAGTTAAAACTATCATAAAAAAGATAGCCAAAGGAAATCTTTTAAATGTATCTTTTGTTGATTTGATAATCTCCTTCGTGGTAGGGAATTTAAACATATTTTTTGTTTTTTGAATTTTAAATAAAGTTCTAAGTTCGCTCAGTGTCAAATATTGCGAGTTATTAAATAGTGATTTAGCTAAAAACTAATTTAGTAAAACTACGACTTTACAATATTGCAAGTTAAATTTTAAAACGGCAAATTAAAAAAAATGTTTAATATTACTTAATATTTTAATAAAATTTTAAATTTGCCACAAAACTATTTCAAATGAACAATTTCTTAAAAGTTGAAAATATTTCAAAGCAGTTTGAAAATCACAAAGCACTTGATAATGTTACTTTTGGCGTTAATGAAGGCAAAATTTTCGGATTATTAGGACCAAATGGTGCCGGAAAAACAACACTTATCAGAATAATTAACCGAATTTTTGAACCTGATACAGGTCAGGTTTTTATTAACAGTGAAAAATTAAAAGCTGACCACATTGCTCAAATCGGTTATTTGCCCGAAGAACGCGGAATGTACAAAAAAATGAAAGTTGGCGAACAGATTATTTATTTCGCTCAACTAAAAGGTCTTACAAAACAACAAGCAACCGAACAGGCAAATTTTTGGCTTAAACGTCTAGATGCAACTGATTGGTGGAACAAAAAAGTAGAAGAACTTTCAAAGGGAATGCAACAAAAAATACAGTTTATTATTACTGTTTTGCATAAACCTAAATTGCTTATTTTCGATGAGCCTTTTACCGGTTTTGACCCAATTAACGTAGATTTAATAAAAAAACAAATTCTTTGGCTTAGAGATCAAGGCACAACAATTATTTTTTCAACTCATAATATGGCTTCGGTTGAAGAAATATGTGAAGACATTGTTCTAATAAATAAGTCTCGAAAAGTACTGGAAGGAAATTTGGCAGAAATTAAAAAACAATTCTCAACTAATACTTTTGAAGTTGCTTTTAATACTGTTGATGAAGGTTTTAAATCAAATGAAGTTTTTGATATTGTTGATGAAGTAAATGAAAAAGAAATTAAAACTTTTAAAGTAAAACTCAAAAAATCCAGCAGTAAAGAGTTCCTAAAATATGCCTCTGAACATGGAAATGTTGTTGCTTTCAACGAACTAATTCCTTCGTTACATGATATTTTTGTAAAAGTTGTTACTAACTCCGAAAATCCCACCGAAAATGAATAATGTTAAAACCATAATAAAACGTGAATATTTAACACGTGTAAAAAAGAAGTCTTTTATTATAATGACTTTATTAACTCCTGTTTTGATGGCAATGGTTGTGCTTTTACCGGTTTTAATAATGAAATCCGGCGGACAAGAAGACAAAGTTCTCGCTGTTTATGACGAAAGCGGTAAGTTTGGTCAGGCTTTTCATAATACAGAAAGTATGACTTTTGATATGCTTACTGCAAAACCAGACTCTTTGCAGAATTTTTTTAACAATAACAGTTATTATGCAATTGTAATTATTCCTAAAAATTTCAGAGACGACAGTGTTTTTATTTTTTCAGAAAAAGCTATTTCTATTGATGTAAAAGAAACCATCAAATATTTCATAAATTCTAGTGTTGAATTAAGTAATCTGATGGAACAAAACATCGATCCGGAAATACTTGCCAAAGCAAAAGAGTCAATTCCATTGCAAACACTTGTTTGGAGCAAAAGCGGAAAGTTGCAAGAATCGGTATCGGAGGTTAATATGATACTTGGATTTGTGAGTGCATTTATAATTTATATGTTTATTTTTATGTATGGCGCACAATTAATGCGTGGCACAATGGAAGAAAAAACCGGAAGAGTGGTGGAAATTCTTGTGTCGTCTGTTAAGCCTTTTCAAATGATGATGGGGAAAGTAATTGGAATTGCAGCTGTTGCATTAACTCAGTTTGGAATATGGATTGTTACCTTTCTTTTATTATTTTTTGGTTCAAAAGGACTTATTATGGAATCAGCAGGAAATGATTTTATTTCTGCACTAAATGCTCTTCAAAATATTGATTCTACAATGTGGATTTTATTGTTCTTGTTTTATTTTATTGGTGGATATTTGTTGTACGGTTCATTGTTTGCTGCCGTTGGTTCTGCCGTTGATAACGAAACTGATACACAGCAGTTTATGTTGCCTTTGACATTGCCTTTAATTTTGGCATTTGTTTTTGCACAGAGTATAATTACTAATCCTGACGGTCCATTAGCAGTTTGGATGTCTATTATTCCATTCACATCGCCACTTGTTATGATGGTGAGAATAGGTTTTGGAGTTCCTTTCTGGCAAATTGCAATTTCTATTGTAGCCTTAATTGGAACATTTATTTTTACGACATACATTGCTTCAAAAATATACCGAATAGGAATTCTTTCTTATGGTAAAAAGGTTTCTTATAGCGATTTGTGGAAATGGATACGTTCTAAAAATTAAGAGATTTCTTTTTTTAAAATACTGTCTGACAATTGTTAGGCAGTTTTTTTTTGCAAAAAATATTTTCAATTACCTTGAGTTAATTTTCAATTTTACTGTTTTATTTTGTTAATTTTGAAAAAAAATTTGCAGATTAAATTTATTAGTTTACTTTTGCAATTAAATAATAATTATTATTAACAAATAAATTTTAAAATTTAAAGAAAATGGAAAAAAATAATATACAAGTAACTTTCAAAGGTAATCCAATCAATTTATTAGGAAAAGCAACACAAGTAGGACAAAAAGCTGAAGATTTTACAGTAGTTGGAAATGGTTTAAACCCTGTTAAACTTTCTGATTATTCAGGAAAAGTTGTAATTCTTTCAGTTTTCCCATCGTTAGACACTCCGGTTTGTGCTACACAAAACCGTAAATTTAATGAAGCGGCTGCCGGTTTAAGTGACGAAATTGTTATTCTTGGTCTTTCTGTTGATTTACCATTTGCGCAAGCTCGTTTTTGCGGTGCAGAAGGAATTGACAAAGTAGTTACTGCTTCTGATTATCAAATGCATGATTTTTCAGCGAAATACGGTTTTTTAATCGACGGATTACGTCTTTTAACTCGCGGAACTGTTGTAATTGACAAAACAGGAGTAGTGAAATTTGTAGAATATGTTCCCGAAGCTACAGATGAACCAAATTACGAAGCCGCACTTAAAGCAGCGAAAGAATTAGTGTAACCAGATTATTTTTGTAATTAAAAATATAAAGTTCATAAGATTATATCAAATACAATATAATTCTTATGAACTTTTTATTTTTTATAACGCAACTATTAACTATTAATGCGAATTAAGGATTGAAAAGGGCTTAATCCGTTTACACAAAAGTCAATTTGTCACTCCAACGATAGGAGGAGTCTAGACTGCGAGTTAGAGACTCCTCATTCTTCGGAGTAGTACAAATCTGGTTGTTGCATTGTCTAAATCAGGTGTTTTTACCTGATTTAAATTATACCGAAATGCTTTAAAAAATCCGATTTCATTTTCTTAAAATCGGTTTTAAAGTCAATCGGCATTACTTGCTTGTAAAAAATAA
>JAFGUD010000069.1 GCA_016938685.1 Bacteroidales bacterium
TCATGGAGCTTCAAAGCTTTTTGGCGCAAAACCAGTTGAACTATTCAGCGTAATGGGTTTTGCTGGAGTAGTTGAATTCTTCGGTGGAGCACTAATCGTTCTGGGTTTATTCACTAGTATATCTGCCCTATTAGGAGCAATTGTAATGATTGGTGCGTTTGTGAAGGTACACATTCCAAGGGGAATTAATCCAACAGCAAATGGAGGAGAGCTTGCAGTAATCTATTTTGCTGCCATGTTAGTCTTAATAGTATTTGGTGCTGGGAGCTACGGACTTGAAAAAAAGATATTTAAGAAAGAATTGTTTCATAAATAGTAGATGAAGAAAAAAAGATTAATTATTGTTGGCGGAGGCTTTGCTGGAATAACTCTTGCAAAGCGAGCTTCAGGGAAATTTGACACACTTTTAGTGGACAAGAAGTCTTATTTTGAATTTATTCCAGGAATTCCAGAGGCTTTGGTAAATAAAAAAATGAAAGCAAGCTTACAATTCCCATATGAAAAATTAAGGAATATCAAATTTATAAATGCTGAAATAAAATCTTTTGACAATAAAAAAATTATCTTAAAGAACGGGAGAATATTATATTTTGATTTTTTAGTTTTATCAACAGGCTCCAGTTACAAAAATCCAATAAAAGAATCTAAGAATAGTATAAAATTTAGATTGAGTGGATTAGAGAAATATAATAAAAAGATATCTAATTCAAAAAGTATCGCTGTAATTGGAGGTGGAATTGTCGGAGCAGAAGTCGCTGGAGAAATATCATCAAAATTTGAAAATAAAAAAATATTTCTAATTCAGGCAGGAGATACATTGGTTCCAAGAAACAATCTCAAAACACAAAAAATCGTTAAAAATATTTTAGAGAAACAAGGGGTGAATATCCGCTTGAATGAAAGATTTGAAAAAATATTTGTCAAGAAAATAAAAACAGACAATAGGGAATATAATGTTGATTTATCTATATTCTGTTTAGGAATTTCGCCGAATACAAATTTCTCAGATAAAAAATATTTAGATGAAAAAGGATATTTTAAAGTTTCATCAAATTTAAGATTGCTTAATGAAAAAAACATTTTTGTAATGGGCGACGCAACAAATGTGCTAGAAGAAAAAACCGCACAATCAGCAATAGCTCATGCAAAATTAGTCATGAAGAATTTGGAAAATATTTTACAGGAGAGAAAATTGAAAGATTATAATATTCAAAAGAGACCTCTTGTAATAAAGATGGGAAAAGGTGCTGTTTTAGAAATGGGTTCTATTTCAATTACTGGCATAATACCGAAATTAATTAAAAAGATAATAGAAAAAAAATTTATGCTTTTTATTTGATTAAGTAGATTTATAATATGATGAAATTATAACTTTTCATGAGAGAAACAAAATATTCATCATATTTATCAGGTAAATTAGTCAAGGGTTGTGAGCTTTGTGTAAAGGGACGTAAAATGGTTCTTTTTGTAACTGGATTATGTTCAAGGGGTTGTGAATTCTGTCCTCTTTCAAAGATGAGAAAATCCGTTGACAAAATTTATGCAAATGAAAGACTAATCTCAACAGAAGATGCGATAAATGAAATAATCGAAGAAGTAAAAATATCGGGCGCGAAAGGATGCTCATTAACAGGCGGAGATCCTCTTCTAAAATTTGATAGAACAATAAAGCTTGCATCTGGATTAAAAAAAGAATTTGGTAAAAAATTTCACATTCA
>JAFGUD010000546.1 GCA_016938685.1 Bacteroidales bacterium
AAATATGTGATAATATCTTCCATTTATACCTGTTTTATATGATTTTACAAAGATAATAAAAAACATTGTTATCTTAAACCAGAGCCATTAAAAAACTTGGTATTCCTTTGGAAATAATTTCCAATAATAGTCGGAATTTTATTTTGGATACAGCTTATCTAAATTCGGTAGAAAAACTTAAATCAATTTATGCAGAAAAAATATTTTTAGTTCATCAACAAAAAGAAATTCAGAATAAAATTTCACAAAAACATCTTCAGTTTTGGGATGATATTGTTCCTGTTTACCTTACAGCTCCAATGCTTTTTAATGTGAAAAATAATGGAGGATTTTTATTTGCAACATTAGACGAAAAACTGCCTGTGGTTTTTTTAACCAGCATTATTACAGATGTTTTAATGTCTGGAATTAAATCGAACAACAGAATTTTTATTTCTTTTCCTTTTGAACCTTCTCTTTATAAACCCGCAGTAGAAAAAATATTACCCGATGTGATTGAAAAATATGGTGAAATTGAAACAAAAGCTATTGTTTTAACCAATGAAATTCATGGACATACAGGAATTTATTCCATAATTGGTGCTAAAATGGGAATTAGAGCAATTGAATATTTTAATGTAGGTGTAAATAATTTATTTGTAATTAGTTTTGCCGGTAGCGAACCTCCATTAAGTTGTTTGAATGATGGAATACAAATTAGTACAGGTTCTACAATAGGTCAAGGTCTGATAGAATTGCCGGATTCTTTATTGAAAGCTCCTGCTGCCATTTTTGAGTTTAACGGACAACGAATAAAAATCAGTCTGAAATTTGAAATTGATGAACAAATCCAAAAAGATATTGAAATTGGAGTTGAAAATTATGGTTTTTCTGCTCAATACTGGCTTTACATCGAAGACTTAGCAATAAAATACTGGGATGAATTTGACAGACATGAAATTTTTGATATACAGAAATTATGAATTGGAAAAAGCTGAGTTATGTGTTGTAAATTGTTTCTGTAATTTTATGTTGTATTATCTGCGGACATTCGTAACTAGGGTTTTGGCAGAAACAATAAGAGGTTTTGCTTTTTATGGTAATTATTTTTAAATAAATATTACTTTTAGGGGAAATAATTTGTTAAATTTTAAATCAAAAAATTTTTTCAAAATTAGGTAAAAAAAAACGTAAAAACAATACTCAAAAATATACACATAAAACTGTGTTAATATTTTCGTACCAATGCCGAAAATAATATTTTTGTCCCACTAAAACACTTAAACTCTTTAACATGAAAAAGAAAATTTTATTAACAATTTTAGCTTTTGTTGCATTGCCGGTACTGGGTTTTGCAGGAGAAGCTGATTTGGTTATTCCTGATGCGATAAAAGAAAGTCCGCTATTGATTTGGGGCTTTATTATAACGTTTTTAGGAATAGGTTTTGGTTTTTTGCAGTATTTAAAAGTTAAAAAAAATGTTGCTCATAAATCAATGCTCGAAGTAGGAAAAGTAATTTATGGAACATGTAAAACTTATCTTTTTCAACAAGGTAAATTTTTGATTGCATTGTTTTTAATAATTACTGTTGTATTAGGTTTTTATTTTGGTTACCTTAAAGAAGTTGAATTTGGTGGAGTTGCTTTAATAATTGGCTGGACTGTAATAGGAATTCTTGGTTCTTATGCAGTTGCTTTCTTTGGGATTAGAATTAATACACTTGCAAACAGCAGAATGGCTTTTGCTTCGTTGAGAAGAAAACCCTTACAACTTTTAAATATTCCTCTTGATGCAGGAATGAGTATTGGTGTTATGTTGGTCAGTATTGAACTTACTATGATGCTTGCAATTTTGCTTTTTGTTCCGGGTGAATATGCAGGATATAGTTTTATTGGATTTGCTGTTGGAGAATCTCTTGGAGCAAGTGCACTTCGTATTGCCGGAGGTATTTTTACCAAAATTGCTGATATAGCTGCCGATTTAATGAAAGTTGTTTTTAAAATTGGCGAAGATGACCCAAGAAATCCGGGTGTTATTGCTGATTGTACAGGTGATAATGCCGGCGATAGTGTTGGCCCGTCGGCAGATGGATTTGAAACTTATGGTGTTACTGGAGTTGCTTTAATTAGTTTTATTATATTAGCTGTTGCCGATGTTGCTGTTCAAATTGATTTGTTGATTTGGATTTTTATTATGCGTATTATGATGGTAGCTAGTTCTGTGGGAGCTTTTTACATAAATGGATTTATTAGTAAACTAAAATATCAACACAAAGATGAACTCGATTTTGAAAAACCTTTAACATGGTTGGTTTGGATTAGTTCTATTTTGTCGATTGGTTTAAGTTTTGTTGTTAGTTATTGGTTATTAGGTCATTATGAAAATAATTTATGGGTTATTCTTTCAATTATTTTTAGTATTGGTACGCTAGCTGCTGCTCTTATTCCTGAATTTGTAAAACTTTTCACAAGTCCTAAATCTACGCACGTAAAAGAAGTTGTTGAATCTTCAAAAGAAGGTGGAGCATCTTTAAATATACTTTCAGGTTTAGTTGCCGGTAATTTTAGTGCTTTCTGGATTGGAATGGTGTTTTTCGGCTTAATGTTTCTTGCTTATTGGGCAAGTGGCGGATTAGTTGAAATTATGAGTTATCAAACTATTTTCGCATTCGGTTTGGTTGCTTTCGGAATGCTTGGAATGGGTCCCGTTACAATTGCGGTTGACAGTTATGGACCTGTAACTGATAATGCTCAATCAATTTACGAATTATCATTAATTGAAGAACAAGAAGGAATTTCAGAAGAAATTGAAAAAGATTTTGGTTTTAAACCAGATTTTGAAAAGGCTAAATATTATTTAGAAAGTAATGATGGCGCAGGAAATACTTTTAAAGCTACGGCAAAACCTGTATTAATTGGTACTGCTGTAGTGGGAGCAACAACAATGATTTTCTCGCTTATTTTGTTAATTAAAGGTGAACTTGGAGTAGAGCCAGAAACTATTTTAAACTTACTTAATCCGTTTACAATTTTTGGGTTCTTGCTTGGTGGAGCGGTTATATATTGGTTCTCCGGAGCGTCTATACAAGCTGTTACAACCGGAGCATACAAGGCGGTTCAATTTATTAAAGATCATATAAATCTTGACCCAAATGCCCCTAAAAGAGCATCTGCGGAAAATTCAAATAAAGTTGTAAAGATTTGTACTCAATATGCACAAAAAGGAATGATAAATATTTTTGTTGCAATATTCTCATTTGCGTTGGCATTTGCGTTTCTTTCGGCTCCAGCCGGAACAAATGCTCCAGTCTCGTTGTTTATCAGTTATTTGGTTTCAATAGCATTTTTTGGGTTATTTCAGGCTTTGTTTATGGCAAATGCCGGAGGCGCATGGGATAATGCAAAAAAAGTAATTGAAGTAGATATGCAAGAAAAAGGTACTCCTCTTCATGACGCATCAGTTGTTGGAGATACCGTTGGAGATCCTTTTAAAGACACGTCTTCGGTTTCTTTAAATCCAATTATTAAATTTACCACTTTATTTGGTTTATTGGCAATGGAAATTTCGATAGCTGAAAAATTTCAGGCTGCCGCACCTTATGTCGGTGGTGCGTTCTTGTTGGTTGCTTTGTATTTTGTTTATAGATCATTTTATAACATGAGAATAAAATAATTTTATTTAAACATGATAATAAAACCGTGAGTAATAAATACTTGCGGTTTTTTTTGTGCTTGAAGAAAACCAATATTTGTTATTTACACATTGTAATTTGTACTTTGTTTAATTATCTTTGTGCACAAAATATTTATTATGTCAGAGGATAAGGATATTAGATGGAAACAACGTTTTCAGAATTATGAAAAGGCTTTTTTTCAATTAAAAAAGGGCGTTGATTCATTTGATTATTTAGAAGATATTGGCAAAGAAGGACTTATTCAACGTTTTGAATATACTCTTGAATTGGCTTGGAAAACATTAAAAGATTATTTGGCTTCAAAAGAAGTTATTGCAAAGTTTCCTAAAGATGTAATAAAATATGCATTTCAGGCAGAATTAGTTGATAATGGAGAGTTGTGGTTACAGATGTTGAGCGATAGAAACTTAATGGCTCATACTTATGATGAAAGTAATTTTCTGAATGCTTTAGATAAAATTGTGTCTCTGTATTTTTTTGAAATGCAAAAATTATATAATGTTTTGAAAAATGAACAATGATTTTGGAATATATAAAAACAGTTATAATTTAATTGTTGAGTTGTTTCAAAAATACAGCTCAATAGAAAAAGTTTCAATTTTTGGTTCTCGTGCAATTGGGAATTATAAAAAAGGTTCAGATATAGATCTTGCTATTTTTGGTAAAGACATTAGCTACGATATTGTTACAAAAATAAGTGCAATTTTAAACGAAGACTTACCAATTCCTTATTTTATTGATGTTGTTCATTACGAAAGTTTAAAAAATGAAGCACTAAAAACTCATATTCTCGAAAAAGGAAAAATTATTTACACTAAACAATTAACAATTACAGACTAGAATAATGGCAGAAAATCAGAATTGGACGATGGAAATTCGTCCCAAAAGGCATTTATTTGATGTGAATTTTAAGGAATTGTGGAGTTATAAAGACTTGATTTTTTTGTTTGTACGTCGCGATTTTGTGGCAAAATATAAACAAACAATTTTAGGTCCTCTTTGGTTTTTAATTCAACCGTTGTTAACTACTTTAATGTTTACGGTTGTTTTTGGGAATATTGCCGGAATATCAACCGATGGTTTGCCCAAAATGTTGTTTTATATGACAGGCATAACAGCTTGGAATTATTTTGCCGAAAGTTTGAAAGCTACGTCTAATACTTTTGTTACAAATGCAAGTATTTTTGGAAAAGTTTATTTTCCTCGACTTACAATGCCAATCTCTGTTGTGATTTCGGGTCTGATACAGTTTGGAATTCAGTTTCTATTCCTTGGTGCATTTATGATATATTTTGCCATAACAGGAGCCGATTTTACTCCAAATATTTATGTTCTTCTTATTCCTGTATTAGTTTTTATTATGGCAGGTTTGGGTTTAGGTTTTGGAATAATTATTTCTTCTTTAACCACAAAATATCGTGATTTAACAAATCTTGTCGGATTTGGAGTTTCTTTGTGGATGTACGCCAGTCCTATTATTTATCCATTATCCGAAATTCCTGAAAAATATAAATTGATAATTTTAGCTAATCCTGTTACTCCAATAATTGAAGCATTTAGGTATGCTCTTCTAGGAACAGGAGATTTTAATTTTATGTATTTGCTTTATAGTTTTGGTTTTATGATTGTTTTATTGGCTGTTGGAGTTGTTCTTTTCAACAAAGTGGAACAGTCTTTTATGGATACAGTTTAGTTAACAATGCACAATGTATAATGCACAATGCACAATTGTTAAGTTAGTCGCAAAAAATATCCCAGAGGGACGACCAGTTTTTAAGTCGGAACTGAAAAATAACAGACAAAAAAGTGCCTTTAGGTACGTCCTGTTTTTTTTGCTCAACTTAACAACAATGCACAATTCACAATTCACTAAATAATGAAAATACCTTTTTTAGAAATAGATAAAGTAAATAAACTTTACGAACCTCAACTTACAAATGCCGTTACCGATGTTCTGCGTTCTAGTAATATTGTTTTGGGTGAAAATGTCAGGCAATTTGAGGAAAATTTTGCAAAATATTGTGGAGTAAAACATTGCGTTGGTGTCGGTAGTGGACTTGATGCTCTTTTAATAACTTTTTCTGCTTACAAACAACTTGGTGTTTTTAAAGATGAAGATGAAATCTTAGTTCCCGCAAATACTTATTTTGCAACTGTTTTGGGTATTACAAAAAATAATTTGGTTCCTGTTTTTGTAGAACCGAACGAATTAACTTTTAATATTAATCCTGAACTTATTGAAGAAAAAATTACTCACAGAACAAAAGCAATTTTAGTTGTTCATCTTTATGGACAAGTTGTTGAAATGAATAAAATTCGGGGAATTGCTGAAAAATACAACTTAAAAATTATAGAAGATGGCGCGCAAGCCCATGGCTCTGAATATCAAGGGAAAAAAGTTGGAAATTTAGGCGATGCCTGTGCTTTTAGTTTTTATCCCACAAAAAATCTTGGTGCAATTGGTGAAGCTGGAGCAATTACTACAAATGATGATAATTTAGTCGAAATTATTAGAACGTTAAGAAATTACGGTAAAGATAACAATGGAGATGTTATTTATGATGGCTTTAATTCTCGATTAGATGAAATTCAGGCAGCAATATTAAATATAAAATTAAAATATCTGGATTTGAATAACGAAAGAAGAACAAGGATTGCAAAACGATATTTTACAGAAATAAAAAATCCTAAAATTAATTTGCCAAAAAATTCAGGGGACAAATCGCATAATTGGCATTTATTTGTTATAAAAACAGAAAAAAGAAACGAATTGCAAAGTTTTTTGTCGGATAATGGAATTCAAACGATTATTCATTACTCCGTTTTGCCTACTAAAATGCATATTTTTGAAAAATATATTGATGATGATTTTTTGATAACTGAAAGTATTCAAAATCAAGTGCTTAGTTTGCCTCTTAATATTGCAATGACCGAAAATGAAATTGATTTTGTGATTGAAAAAATAAATGAATTTTAAATATGAATAAAGTTTTAATTACCGGAGGAACAGGATATGTCGGCTCACATACAGCAGTTGAATTTATCGAAGCAGGATTTGAAGTTGTTATTATTGACAATTTATCAAATTCAAAAATAGAAGTTCTTGACAGGATTGAAAAAATTACTGGAGTAAAACCTGAATTTCATGAATTTGATCTTTCTGATAATCAAAAAACAGCCGATTTTTTTCAAAAAAACAAAAATTTTGACGTAATTATTCATTTTGCTGCTTATAAGGCTGTTGGAGAGTCGGTGCAAAAACCACTAATGTATTATCGAAATAACTTAAATTCATTGATGAACATTTTACAAGGAATGAAAGATTACCAAATTGAAAATTTAATTTTTTCTTCTTCCTGTACTGTTTACGGACAACCAGAAAAATTGCCGGTTACCGAAAAATCACCAATAATAAAAGCAAATTCACCCTACGGAAACACAAAACAGATTGCTGAAGAAATAATTTTCGATACAATAAACTCTACTAAAAATCTAAAATCTATTGCTTTGCGATATTTTAATCCGATTGGAGCTCATAAATCAGCTTTAATTGGCGAGTTGCCACTTGGTGTGCCAAATAATCTTATCCCTTATGTTACTCAAACGGTTGCCGGAATCAGAGAACAACTTTCGGTTTTTGGAGATGATTATAATACTCCCGACGGAACTGCAATTCGAGATTATATTCACGTTGTCGATTTAGCAAAAGCTCATCTTGTTGCCTCAGAAAGACTTATTTCAAATAAAAATAAAACCAATTTTGAAACATTTAACATTGGAACAGGAAACGGGAATTCTGTAATGGAAATAATTAATACTTTTGAAGAAGTTACCGGAAAAAAGATTAATTATAAAATCTCACCTCGTAGAGAAGGTGATATAGAACAAGTTTGGGCTGATACAACTTATGCAAACAAAGAATTAGGTTGGAAAACAGAATTATCTTTGGCAGATGCTTTGCTTTCATCATGGAATTGGCAAAAAAAGTTGATGAGTTAATTCTTTCAGAATATGGATTTTGAGGTTGCAATAATAGGTGCCGGTGTTGTTGGATTATCAATTGCCGCAAAATTATCCAAGGACTATAATTTGGTTGTTTTGGAAAAGAATTTAAAATTTGGACAAGAAACTTCAAGTAGGAATAGCGAAGTTATTCACTCCGGAATATATTATCCCAAAAATTCATTGAAATCAAAACTGTGTATTGAGGGCAGAAAAATGCTTTATTCTTATTGTGAAAAGAATGAAATTCCCTATAAAAAATGCGGAAAATATATTTTTGCCACATCCGAAAATGAAATTTCAAAATTAGATGAAATATTGGCTAATGCAATTCAAAATGGTGTTGAGAATGCCAGAAAAATTAGTTTAGAAGAATTAAAATCATCAGAACCAAATGTTAGTGCCGTTGCCGCACTATATTTTCCGGAATCGGGAATTATTGATTCTCATTCTTTGATGAAAAATTTTGAAACAGAAACTAATAATTTCGGATGGCAAATAGTTTATAATTCAGAAGTTGTTGCAATCGATAAAATTGAAAAAGGATATAAAATTTCGGTAAAAGAAGAAAATTCTACATTTTCATTTACATCAAAAATAGTAATAAATGCGGCAGGATTATATTCTGATAAAATTGCTGAAATGGTCGGGGCTTTTAAACCTGAGTATAAACTATATTACTGGAAAGGTGAATATTTTTCGGTTGGCAATGGTAAAAATAAACTTGTAAATAGCTTGATTTATCCTGTCCCGAATGCACAAGTTAGTTTGGGAATTCATGCAACGATAGACTTAAACGGAGGTTTAAAACTTGGACCAAATGCAGTTTTTTTGCAAAATAAAGAAGTAAATTATTCCGTTGATAAAAACAATTTGAAAGAATTTTATAATTCTGCAAAAAGATTTTTGCCGTTTCTGGAAATTGAAGATTTATTTCAAAATCAGGCAGGTATTAGACCAAAACTCACTAATAACCCAAAAGAATTTCGGGATTTTATAATAAAAAACGAAACAGAAGCCGGATTTGAAAATTTTATTAACTTGATTGGAATAGAATCTCCGGGCTTGACAGCAAGTATTGCTATTGCTAAATATGTTGCTCAAATTTTGATTTAAAAAGATAAATTCGGCTTTCGGTTTTCAATTAAAAATAATACCTTTGCAGTTAATTTTAAGGCGATGTTAAAAGAAAATCATTTAGATGAAATCGAGCCAAAATGGTTTGCTATTTATACAAAACCCAGAACTGAAAAAAAAGTTTTTGAACAGTTAGAGCAATTTGGTTATGAAACTTATTTGCCTTTAAAAAAAGAAGTTAGACAATGGAAAGACAGGTTGAAAAAAGTTGAAGTTCCATTATTTAATTCTTATGTTTTTGTTAAAGTTAATGCAAAACAATATTACGAAATACCGAAATTGGTTCAGGGGTTTGTAAAATTTGTTACCATCGGCGGTCAAAAAATAGCTGTTAGAGAAGAGGAGATTGAAATAATAAAAAAAATGCTTGATTTTTCGTCTGAAATTGATGTTTCAAACGAAGATTTCAGATTAAATGATAAGGTCGAAATAAAAACTGGAAAACTTACTGGTCTAAAAGGTAAATTAGTAGAACTTAGAGGGAAATTCAGAATCGCTATTAGAGTTGATTCACTTGGAACCAATTTATTGGTTGAAATAAATAAAAATTCAGTTTCAAAAATACTTTGAAACTGAAAATAATTACACGATATAATAGAACATTATTTTACTGGTTTTTAGCTAATTAGCAAAAATTCAATGTAATCTACGTGGCGGGAGCATGTCAAAAACTGAAATAAAAATAGAAGATTTTTCCGAACATCTTTTTTGGGATGTTGATAAAACGAAGTTGAACCTAGAAAAGAATAAAACTTTTTTTGTTCAAAGAGTTTTGGAATATGGAGTAATGAATGATTGGGTTCTTATTTTATCATATTACGGAAGGGAAAAATTAGGAATAATAGCAACTGAAATAAGAGATTTGGAACCTAAAAGTTTAAGTTTTATTTCTACAATATCAAAAATTCCAATTGAAAAATTTAGATGTTACAATACCAAACAGTTGATTCCTCAACACTGGAACTTTTAAGGAAGTTGCAAAAAATTCCTGATTTGTCAGAACTAAGGTTAGTTGGTGGAACTTCTTTAGCTTTGCAACTTGGTCATAGAAAATCAATTGATCTTGATTTATTCGGGGAAATTAATTTTGAAGCTTATGATATTATTCCTGAACTCAACAAAATAGGTAAAGTAACCAGTATCAAACGTTCAAAAAACATTAATATATTTTTAATTGATGGCATAAAAGTAGATTTTGTGAATTACCCATATAAATGGCTTGAACAACCATTAATAGAAGATAGTTTGATATTAGCTACAAAAAAAGATATTGTAGCAATGAAGTTGGCAGCAGTGACCGGACGAGGAACAAAAAAAGATTTTATAGATTTATTTTTTTTACTAAAAGAATTTTCGCTAAGTAAAATGCTAGATTTATATTTAGAAAAATATTATGACGGTTCAGAGTTTTTAGTCCTAAAAAGTTTAACATATTTTGCAGACGCTGATAATGAACCAATACCTTTTATGTTTGAAAAAATTGAGTGGGAAAATGTTAAAGAAATGATAAAACAAGAGGTTGCAAAATATTAAACCCGATAACTTTAAAAACTTTATAAACTAACATAGGTGTCAGATATCGCAGTTAAAATAGAAAATATATCAAAACAGTATCGCTTGGGTGTTGTAGGAACAGGAACTTTAAGTCATGATATTAATCGCTGGTGGGCTAGAATAAGAGGTAAAGATGACCCGTCTTTAAAAATAGGTCAGGAAAACACATTAGCAAAGGCTGGTGGCGATTATGTATGGGCATTAAAAGATATTAATCTTGAAATAAAAAAAGGAGAAGTTCTAGGAATTATTGGGAAAAATGGAGCAGGGAAAAGCACTTTGCTAAAAATCCTCTCTCGCGTAACGGGACCAACAACTGGCTCTATTAAAGTAAACGGCAGATTAGCAAGTTTGCTTGAAGTAGGAACCGGTTTTCATCCTGAACTTACCGGAAAAGAAAATATTTTTTTGAATGGAGCTATACTTGGAATGTCAAAGCAAGAAATTAAGAAAAAACTTGATGAAATTGTAGAATTTGCCGGAGTTGCGAAATATTTGAACACGCCTGTTAAAAGATACAGTAGCGGAATGTACGTTCGTTTAGCTTTTGCAGTTGCAGCTCATCTTGATAGTGAAATTTTAGTTGTTGATGAAGTATTGGCCGTAGGAGATGCCGAATTCCAGAAAAAAGCAATTGGCAAAATGCAGGATGTTTCTTCACAAGGGGGAAGAACAGTGCTTTTTGTGAGTCATAATATGGCGAGCGTGAAGGCTTTGTGTAATCGGGGGGTTTTATTGGAAAATGGTATCATTTCATTATATAACAATATTGAAATGGTTGTTTCTGCGTATTTAAACAAAAACTATGAAAAAAAAGAGATTATTCACTTAACCGGTAGTCTTGATGTCAAAATTAAAAAAGTTTCTATAGACAATGATACTGAGGTCGTGGTTAGTATATACGAGAAAAAAACTTGCATGATAGAACTGTCTTTTAAAGATGTCGCTATTGGATGTCAAAAATTAGAGTTTTTTTATATTATTTATGATGAAAATAATACTCCCATAGTCAGTTCTTTTCAAAGGGACACAATTAGTTTGTTTGAAGTTCAAAAATTAAAAAGTAGCAATAAAGTTTACGTAGAGCTTTTTATGGATTTTAAACCAGGTAATTACCGTGTATCTTTTGGTATTTTTGATGAAAATAAAAACTTTGTTGATTGGGCAGATAATTGCCTTTTTATTAAAATAGAAACACGGTTCGTAAATAACAATAAATTTGATGATAGATTAGGACTTCTTTTTAAAAAAAACAATTTCTTTTTATATGAAACGCTTAATAAAAAAAATACTCCATAAATTGATTGATGGATATTTTGTTGCTCAAAGAGAAAGTATTAAGGATATTTACGGCAACAATGTTCAGTTACAAACACCGTTTTATTTTTCAAATTTGCAAAACATCAAATTCGGAAAAAATGTAACCCTTGCTGCTTTTGTTCATATTTGGGCAGAAGGTGGAGTTGAAATAGGTGATAATGTTATGATTGCCTCACATACAGCAATAACATCAGCAACTCATAATCCGAAAATAAAGCAATTTAATAAAGAAAATATTTTTAAAAAAGTTGTTATAGGTAATAATGTTTGGATTGGTTCTCATGTCGTAATATTTCCAGGTGTTCAAATCGGCAATAATTGTATTATTGGAGCAGGGTCCATAGTTAATAAAGATATTCCTGATAATTGTGTTTATGCAGGTGTGCCTGCAAAAAAACTTTATGAATTAGATCAGTTTGAAATTTTGTAAAAAAATTAATATGAATAAATTAAAAAATCAAATTTTGGGTCTTAAGGATTTTGTTCTAAAATACCAATCGTTAAAAAAATCGTGGGGTGGTGAATTAAATAACCAAGCTCAAAGAAAGAAAATATTTGAAACAATTGTTAAAAACATTCATTTTGATTTTGTTTTTGAAACAGGAACATATAGAGGTACAACAACCGAATATTTTTATCAAATTACTGGGAAAAAAGTGATATCTGTTGAAATAAATCCTCGTTATTATTTCTTCTCTTATTTAAGGTTTTTTTTTAACTCAAAAGTAAAAATTATTAATAATGATAGTCGTAAAGTGTTAACTAAAATTGCTAAAAATGGAAACCATCGCATTGATAAAGTTTTTTTTTATTTAGATGCTCATTGGAATAACGATTTACCTTTAAAAGAAGAATTAAATATCATTCTTTCTGGTTTTCCCAACGCAATGATTATGATTGATGACTTTAAAGTACCATGGGATGATGGGTATGGCTTTGATGATTACGGAGTAAACAAAATTCTGGATGTTAATTACTTATCAAGTATTATTAAAGAAAACATTTATTTGTTTTTTCCCTATGACAGTAAAAATGAAACAGGGGCTAAAAGAGGAACTTTGTTTTTGACAAATAATTCTGATTTTAAAAAGGTTTTAGAAAAAATTGAATTATTAAAACAATATCAGTGAAAAGAGCGGCTTTATTTTTCGATCGCAGTTATGTTGATGCTCATTTCTGTTATACAGAATTAGCAAAACATCTTGCTGATGATGGATATATGGTCGATTTGTATCATTTGACAAATCCATATAATTCGCCACCTGTTTTTTTTGATGACAGGATAAGAGTTTTTAATTTTCCGTTATCAAAGTTTCAAAAAATTGAATTTTGGACAAAAATTCAGTTTTACAAAGATTTTAAATATTCAGTTGCTTTTGGAACTCCAGTAAAAGGAATTTGGTTAGCTTATAAAGTTGCAAAAAAACAAAATATTCCCTTAATCTATCTCGCTGATGAAATTATTAATCCTGAAACAAAACATTTTAAAGGCATTGATTATGAGAAAGATAAGAGAAAAGACATAAAAGCGAATAATTATGCAATAGCTACAATTGCATTAAGTGAAAGAAGATATTTATATCAAAAAAAAGTAAATTCTTTATCTGACACTCATAAATATTTTGTAATACCTAATGCTCCGGCAGGAAAGTCAGAAAAGCTAAAAAGTAATTATTTTAGAGATGTTTTTAATATTAAAGACCTTAAACCGATTGTTCTTTTTATTGGTTCAATTAATTGGAAATTGGCAAAACAAATATTTGAAGACACAAAAGAGTTTAAAAATAAAGATTATCATATAATATTTCACGGAAGAAGTAAAAATCAAATGGGAGATGAGGATCATCCTTTTATTAAAATCTCAGATACTCCTTTACCTTCTTATTTAATAAATTATGCATTTAGTTCAGCTGACATTGCTCTTGTTCTTTATGATAAAAGCTCACTTGCTGAAGCCGAAAATGGAGAGACAGGAGGTAAAATTGGGACATATTTAAAAAATAATCTTCCTGTTATTGCAGGAAATTTAGAGCTTTTTAAAGATTTTGAAAGCAACAATGTTGGAGTTTTTTGGGATGGACTTGAAAATATTGACAAAATAATTACAAAAACATTATCAGAAAAAGATAAATTGTGTAAAAATATTTCTTCTTATTATGAGAAGAATTATAATTATAGTAATTACTTTAAGAAACTTAGAGATTTTTTAGATGAGGATATTTAAACAACTCTGTATATTAAAAAAAGCATTAACTCCTAAATTTAAAAAAATATATGCAAATGAGTTAAATAAAAAGATTAATAATTTTGAGAGAGATGATATTTTTGTTTCTCCATTTTTCATGGTAGAAGCAACTGTTTTATCTGCTCATGTGAGGTTGTATGGAAGAGGAAAAATCGCAAATAGTTCAGTTGGGGAATATACTTACATACATTCAGATACAACTATAGCTTATGCCGAAATCGGCAAATTTTGCAGTATTGCGCAAAATAATATTATTGCACAAGGAGAACATCCTGTAAATTTCATTTCAACACACCCTCTTTTTTATTCTAAAAATGCCCCTTGGAAAAATAAGTTTTCTGACAGGGAAATTGTTCAAGAACATTCAAAAGTGGTAATAGGAAATGATGTTTGGGTAGGTGCCGGTTGTTATATAAAAGACGGAATAAATATTGGTAATGGAAGTATTATTGCATCAGGTTCTGTTGTTGTTAAAGATGTGCCGGACTTTGCTATTGTAGGAGGGATTCCGGCAAAATTGATAAAATATAGATTTTCCGAAGAAATTATAACTCAATTGTTAGATTTAAAATGGTGGGACTACGATATTGATATTTTAAAAAAATATAAAAACTATTTTCAACAAAAAACAACAGATGAACAGATTAAGACATTTATTAGTAAATTAAAGAACTCTAATATAAAATTAGAAAAAAAATAAGCCTATTACCCAAAATGTCTTGAAAGAACAAATGAAGAATAACCCATATTTAATTAATCTCAGTTCAATTGGTTCCAGTAGTTTGGGATACATTACTGTCGCAGAGGGAATGGAAAATATTCCATTCGAAATAAAACGAGTTTACTGGACTTATTTTACACCTAACGATGTTGAGAGAGGAAATCATGCACATAAAAAATTAGAACAAGTAATAGTAGCTGTTAGTGGAGTGATAAAATTTTCATTGGAGGATATTAAGGGAAATATGATAGAATTTGTTCTTGATTCTCCTAGTAAAGGATTGTATATACCAAGCATGTATTGGAGGACTATCAAATTTTCACATAATGCTGTTTTACTTTGTTTGGCATCACAACATTATGATGAAAATGATTATATAAGAAGTTTAAATCTTTTTAGAAAAAAATAATGATGAATAAACCATTTATTTGTATAGCAGGAAGAAACACTATTGCCGTTCGTTCGTTGAAATATTTAATTGAAGAGTTTGATTATGAGAAAGAAAAATTGCTTGCAATTGTTAGCTCTAATGATGACGGTATTGATAAATATCAGTTATCTTTTAAAAAATATGTGTTAGAAAACAGTATTGAAACGATTTCTTTACAAGAAGCATATAGAATTGAAAATTTAATTTTTATTTCTTTACAGTATGATGTTATTTTAAGACCGAATAAATTTCTATCAGCAGAGCTTTTCAATATTCACTTTTCATTATTACCTGAATACAAAGGAATGTATACTTCTGCTTTGCCAATATTACACGGAAGAAATAAGTCTGGAGTTACTTTACATTTAATTGATGACGGAATTGACACCGGAGAAATCATTGACCAACAGACAGTAAATATAAACCAGGATGATACTTCAAAAGATTTATATGAAAAATACACTGATTTTGGTGTAATTTTATTTAAAAAGAACTTAAATAGTTTGATTAATAAAAAATATATTGCAACTAAGCAAGATTCACTTATGTCCTCATATTTTTCAAAAAAAAGTATTGATTATAATAATTTAATTATTGATTTAAATAAAACGGCATTTCAAATAAAAAACCAAATTAGAGCTTTTACTTATGAAGGTCTACAATTTCCTAAAATATTCAATATTGAAATTAAAAAAGCTATTATAATAGATGAAAAAAGTAAAGGTAAAGCAGGGACAATAATAGAAGACAAAAAAGATTTTTTAATAATTAATACCGTTGATTTTCAGTTAAAACTAATAAAAAAATGATATCAATAGTTGTTCTAACATATAATCACAAGTTTTTTATAAAAGATTGCTTAAACAGCATACTTTCTCAGTCATATAAAGATTTTGAAATTCTTATTACTGATGATTGTTCAAATGACGGTGCAATAGAAATTTTGAAAGATATTGAAACTTGGGATAGTCGGATAACTGTTTTATATTCCGAAAAAAACCAAGGGATTTCAGCAAATATAAACAGAGGTTTTAAAATCGCAAAAGGTGAGTATGTGTCACTTATTGCAGGTGATGATATGATGTTACCAGATAAACTTCAAAAACAAGTCGATTTTTTAGACAATAACACTAACGTCGGGATATGTTTACATGATATGGAAGTTTTTGATTCAGAAACCGGTAAAACAACCTATATCTTCTCAGAGAAGAATAAAATTCCACGAAAAATTGAGGATAATTTGTTTTTTACAAACTGGTTTTTTTCAAAAGATTCAACAAAAACAATTCCGTCATCTACCTTAGCTCGTAAAGAATATTTTTTACTGAACTTATTCGATGAACGCTTAAAATATAGTAACGAAGTTTTACATGGTTGGTTAAATTATGGAGCAAACCCAAAAATGAAACTTGGTTTTATAAATGAACCACTTGGTAAATATAGAATTCATGAAAATAATCTGCATACAAGTAAAGCTCATAAAGATATTGGACTTGAAGAACTTTATACAATTTTTGCAATTGCATCTGTAAAAGCACCTCATATATATAAAAAATTAAAAAACTTTATAGATTTTAGCTTATTTTCGTCTTTATTGTTTAAGTGGTTACCCAAAGAACAATATAAATATTTTATGAATATGTTTTATAGGCAAGCAGGAATTATAAAGTTTTCTTATTTGATTTTTTGTAAAATACTTAAAAAACTTAATATATTTTTTTTGTTTTTTAAACCACTAAGACTCATATATAAATTAAGAAACAGAAAATGATACAGTTTTTAGATTTAAAAAAGATTAATAATCAATACAGAGAAGAAATTCAACAAGCTGTTAACAGTGTTTTAGATTCAGGTTGGTATATTCTTGGAGAACAAGTTGAAAGATTTGAAAAAGAGTTTGCTTTTTTTTGTGGAACAAAACATTGTATTTCGGTTGCAAGTGGGCTAGATGCTCTGATTTTAATAATAAGAGGATATAAAGAACTTGGAATTCTTTCAGAGCAAGATGAGGTAATTGTTCCTGCTAATACTTACATCGCAACAATTATTGCAATAACTGAAAACAACTTGAAACCAATATTAGTAGAGCCAAATATTAACACATTTAATATAGACCCTAAATTAATTGAAACAAAAATCACATCAAAAACAAAAGCAATTTTACCTGTGCATTTATACGGACAGAGTGTAAACATGTCTGAAATCAATATAATAGCAAAAAAATATAATTTAAAAGTTATTGAAGATGCTGCACAAGCTCACGGAGCTTTTTTTAAAACTAAAAGAGTTGGTAATTTGTCTGATGTTGCTGCTTTTAGTTTTTATCCTGGGAAAAATCTTGGTGCTTTGGGAGACGGTGGTGCAATTACGACAAATAATGATAATTTGTCAGAAGTCCTTTTTCAACTAAGAAATTATGGATCTGCAAAAAAATATATACATGGTTTTAAGGGCGTAAATAGCAGATTAGATGAAATACAAGCTGCTGTTTTAAGAGTAAAATTAAGGTATTTAGATTACGATAATTCATACAGACGAAATGTTGCTCAGTATTATTTAGAAAACATTAAAAATGAATTCATAATTTTACCTAAGACTATTAATGAAATGTCACATGTTTGGCACTTATTTGTTGTGAGAACAAAATTTAGACAGAAATTTATGTACTATTTAGAAAAAAATAAAATTCAAGCATTAATTCATTACCCAATACCACCTCATAAACAAGATGCTTTTTTAGAATATAATGATATTTATTTACCTATTACTGAGCAAATACATAGCGAAGTTGTTAGTTTGCCAATTAGCCCAGTCATATTAAAAGTAGAGTATGAAAAAATAGCACTAATTGTCTCATCTTTTAATGTATGACTTATGAATTCGCATTGCACCCTCCTCATATTAACCTACAAAGGCAAACACCATCTGGAATTTCTACTCCCGACAGTAAAAACAGCAATTGAAAACACCCCAAATTATAAAATAGACGTGTTGATTGTTGATAACGGACAAGACGAAGCTACTCGAAATTATGTTTCGCAGAATTTTCCCGATTATAAGTTTGAATTTTCACCCGTAAACGATTATTTATTTTCATTAAATTCTTATGTAAAAAAGCTGAAAACTGAATTTGTCTTTATCCTTAATGATGACATGAAACTTGATGAAGAAGTTTTAAATCAAACCTTACCTTTTTTACTAAAAGATAAAAACCTATTTGCCGTTACTTGTAATGTGAGAGATTGGGATGATACATATACAGCAGCTTTCCCCCGCAAACTATATTACTTTCGTGGTTGGTTATCAAGCAAATGGGAAAAAGAAAACTATGAAAATGGACTAAAATTTACTCTATATGCCGGTGGTGGAGCAGCTGTTTTTAGAACATCAATTTTTAATGAAATTGGAGGTTTTGATTCTCTCTTACGCCCGGCTTACGGCGAAGATTTAGATTTAGGACATGTTGCATGGCATAAAGGTTATAAAATAATATATAATCCAAAAGCAATTTTACTGCACCGAGAAGGTGGAACAATTCACAACCAATTTAAAGCGGATAAGTTAACTCAAAACATTTACAAAAATCAAATTTTGTGGATGGTGAAAAATGGAAACTACCAAGGTTTTTTATTGTGGTTTTTGTTGCTTTTGCCGTATCGAGTTTTAACAGGTTGGAAAATTAATAAAAACTCATATATTGCTTTACTGAAATCATTGCCAAAAATACCTCTTGCATTAATAAAAAGGATAAAAAAACCAAAACCCCAAATTAGTGATAAACAACTTATGAAAATTCTAAATACAGAATATAAATATGAAACTCGAAAATAAAACAATATTAATAACAGGGGGAACTGGCTCTTTCGGAAATAAAGTTGCAGGATTTCTGGAAAAACAAAATCCTGCAAAAATAATTATATTCAGTCGTGACGAAAAAAAACAGTATGAAATGCATCAGGAAAAACCCAATTATCACTACGTGATTGGGGATATTAGAGATAAAGACCGATTGAATAGGTCAATGAAAGGAGTAAATTATGTTTTTCATGCAGCTGCTTTAAAACACGTTCCTGCTTGCGAAAATTATCCTTACGAGGCTGTAAAAACGAATATTTTAGGTTCACATAATTTATGCGAAGTTGCGATAGACAACAACGTGGACGCTGTAGTTGCATTAAGTACAGATAAAGCCGTAAAACCGGTAAATGCAATGGGTATTTCAAAAAGTATGATGGAAAAAATTGTTTGTTCCCAAAATCAACAACAAATTTATACAAAATTTGCCTGTGTCAGATATGGAAATGTTATGGGTTCGCGAGGTTCGGTAATTCCTCTCTTTAAAAAACTAATAAAACAAAATAAACCTCTTACTATTACTGTTCCTGAAATGACAAGGTTTATGATGACACTTGATGAATCTGTAGAACTTGTATTGCATGCACTTACCAATGCAAAAGGAGGTGAAATCTTTGTTAAAAAAGCACCTGCAACAACAATTTTAGACTTAGCAAAAACGATGTTAAAAAAGTACGGTGACGGTAATTTTAACAAGATAAAAATAATTGGAACCCGACCCGGTGAAAAAATTGACGAAGTACTTGTTAACGAGTACGAAATACAAAGAGCTATTGAAACAGAGGATTTTTTTAAAATAATGCCTGAATATATTGATTTTAAATTAAATAATAATTATCCTTCTGCTTACGAATATACTTCTGCAAACACAAAACAATTAACTATGTACGAAGAAATATCTGAATTATTAGACAGGGTTGGAAATTCGGAACTTTACACATAATTATGAAATTAAAAGAAAGAAATTTAATAGTTCTTGGGCATAAAGGAATGCTCGGGCAAATGGTTATAAAATATTTTGAAACTAGAGTTAAAAATATTATTATTTTTAGCGAAAGATTTAGTCTGAATAATGCTTTTGATTATGTTTCAAATATAAGAAAATTCACTGATGCTATAGTAATTAATTGTATTGGGAAAATTAGTCAAAAAACAGATAATACAGAAGAACTTTTTAATGTAAATTCTTTTTTGCCACTTGTTTTAAAAGATCAATTGCATGAATCACAATTGTTGATACACCCAAGCACAGATTGTGTCTTTTCCGGAACAAAAGGCAATCCATATAAAATTACAGATTACTTAGATGCAAAAGATAGCTACGGTTGGTCAAAACGTTTAGGTGAACAGGCTTTAAATGGTAGAAATAATACTATAATTATTCGTGTTTCAATTATCGGAATTGATAATGCTGAAAATCCAAAAGGCTTACTTGGTTGGTTTTTGTCTAATGCCAAAGGTGCAGAATTAAAAGGTTATTCTAACCATTTATGGAACGGAATTACAACTTTAGAATGGTGTAAACAAGCAGAAATACTGATAATTCAGCATAACGATAATAAACCTTTTAATTTAATTCAATTTGGAACAAAGAAAAGTTATTCTAAATACGAAATGCTATTGTTATTTCAAGAAATATTTAAGACTGAGTTTAACATTCGGAAATTTGAAACAATCGAAAATATAGACAAAAGATTAGTCCCTGAAATTTTTACAAAAGATTTACGTGAGCAATTAGTTGAAATGAAAGCATTTTAAGATAAAAATTATGAAAAAAAAATATTTAATATTTTCAACTGACTTCAAACCACACAAAGGAGGTATTGCTGAGTTTGTGTATAATATAGCAAATTACCTTAAAAAAGAAGATTTAATAAATGAGATAATTACCTACACCCCTCAAGAAAATGAAAAATTTGATTATCCGGTAAGAATAACAAATATTTTAAATAGAAAGAGAAAATTAGGCGAAAGACTTGGCGATTCATTTTTTTTAACACGAAAATTAAATACTCTTATTCATAAAATTTTTCTGCATTATTTATCATACAAAGATTTAAAACCAATTTTAAAGAATAAAGCACAAATAAAAGTTTTAGTTTGCTCATACTATACTTACGATAATGGTATTTTTATTAACATGTGTCGTATTTTGAATATTGAGTATGAAATATTGTATCATGGTTTAGACGTATTGTTAATATCAAAGATGTTAACAAAACAGTTTTTGAAAAATTCAAAACATGCAAATAGATTAATTTTCAATTCAAAAGCGTCAAGAAACTTATTTATTGAAAAATCAAATAACCTTTTTGTTCCAACAGAAGTTATTTACCCCTTAATTGATACAAAAACAATTTTAGAAACTGAAACATATAGTAAAGATGAGCTTGAAACTAAATGGAATATTAATTTAGCTAACAAACATATTATTTCCTGTGTTGCTGCTCTCGGAAAGCGTAAGGGCGTTGCCATTGGTGTTGCTGCAATGGCAAAATTAGTTGAAAAATATCCTGATTATATTTTTATAATTGGAGGAAAAGGTCCTGAAAAAGTAAATCTAATTAAACAAGTTAAAGAGCTGAAACTTGAAAATAATGTTTTTATTTTAGGTCTTATTTCTGATAAAGAAAAATGGTCTTTGTTAAAATATAGCGAAATATTTGTTTTACCTTCATCTGGTTTAAAAGGAGTAGAATGGGAGGGATTTGGAATAAGTTATATTGAAGCATCATTATTTGAAAACATTGTTATCGGAGGAGATCATGGTGGTATTGTAGAAGCTATTGATGACAAAAAATCAGGCTTTTTAATAAAATTTGATACAGAAGACAATGTTGAAAAATTACATATTAAGCTTGAAGAGATAATAGAAAATGACAACAAAAAAATATCTGAATATGGAAGAAAATATGTAATTGATAATTTTGATGTTGATAATTTTAAGGGTAGATTTTAAATAATAAGTTATGATACTAACAATCATCGGAGCACGACCACAATTTGTAAAAGCAGCGGTAGTTTCAAAAGCACTTAAAGAAATTGGCATTGAAGAAGAAATAATTCATACAGGACAACATTACGATGATAAAATGAGTAGTGTGTTTTGGGACGAGTTGAATATTCCTAAGCCAGTAATAAACCTAAATATTGGCTCTGGAAATCATGGTTTTCAAACAGCTAAAATGATTGAGCAAATTGAGACTTTTATTCTAAATTCTAAAAATAAAATAAAAGCAATTTTACTATATGGAGATACAAATTCAACTCTTGCAGGAGCTATTGTTGCTCCCAAATTGCATATTCCTGTAATACACATTGAAGCAGGTCTTAGAAGCTTCAATAATAAAATGCCAGAAGAAATAAATAGAATTATTACAGACAGAGTTTCAGATTTATTGTTTTGTTCTTCTGAAAAATCTGTATTACAGCTAAAAAGCGAGGGAATAATTCAAAATGTATATAATGTTGGAGATGTTATGTATGACGCTTTTATAAATTTTGGAGAAATTGCAAAAGCTAAAATTAAATTGTCGGATATACATAAATTTAAAAAAAATGAATATAATATTTTAACACTTCATCGACCATCAAACACTGATGAAAATGATGTTTTACAACAAATTATTTCTGTTTTTGAGAAAATTAATAAACCTACAATTTTCCCTGTTCATCCTCGAGTTTCTCGAAAAATAAAAAAAATGAATATTTCTGATAATTTAAAATTAATTTCTCCGCTTTCGTATTTTGAAATGTTAATTTTACTTCAAAATGCAAATAAAATTTTCACTGATTCAGGTGGCTTACAAAAAGAAGCATATTGGGCAAATAAGGACTGTATTACTATAAGAGAAGAGACAGAGTGGATTGAAACATTAGAAAATGACTTCAATATATTAACTGGTAATAATTCTGATAGAATTATTGATGCATATTATAAAAAGAATATAAAACAAAGAACAAATTTATATGGAGATGGCAAGGCATCTGAAAAAATTGTTAAAATAATTAAACAAAAGTACTTTTATGACTGACATCTTCTTCATAGCATATCAATTTCCTCCACTAAATATTGGAGGGGCTTTTAGACCATTAAAATTTGTGAAATATTTTAATGATTTTGAAATAAAGCCAATTATTTTCACTCTTTCTCCTGAAAATTTCTCTCAAATTTATAAAAACAAAGAGCCTGATTATAATTTACTAACAGACATTGATCATGTTGAAAAAGAAATTATAAATGTAACTACAGACGATTTATTGACAAAACGTAGTAGTAAATTTCAATCATTTACACAAATATACTTTAACTTAACAAAAGGAAGCGAACATAAGAAATGGAAGAATTATTTTTTTAAGGCTACTGAACAAGCATTATTAAAATATTCGCCAAAAGTTATTCTTGTAACTGCTCCTCCTTTTGGAATTGTAGAGCTTGCTGTTAAATTGTCAAAGAAAACAGGCGTACCGCTAATTATTGATATGAGAGATTCTCTTTCTATGTGGATTTCTCAACCTTATGGTAGTTTTTTGCATTATAAATTTACGTTAATCAAAGAAAAAAGTTGGTTTAACCATGCCAAAAAAGTTATTGCTGTTACTCAGCAAATGATAAATGACTGGAAAACCGTTCATCCAAAAATCCATGAAGGTAAATTTGAAGTAATACCCAACGGATATGACAATGAAATTTTATTTGATGATATTGTTGTCAAACCTACCGATAAAATATTTACTATCGGTTATGTAGGTAGTTTTTATTACAATCCTGAAAGCAGAAATTTAATGTTTAAGTCATGGCATCAAAAACGTTTTCACCGAAAGTTGCAATACACCCCAAGAAAAGAAGATTGGTTGTATAGAAGTCCTTTTTTTTTATTTAAAACATTGAATTTTTTATTTAAAAATAACACTGAGTTAAAATCTAAGGTAATTGTTAAATTTGCAGGGGCAAAACCTGATTGGTTAGAACAAATGATAAGTCGATTTGGTTTAAATGACAATATTGAACATTTAGGTTTTTTGCCTTTTGAAAAAATTGATAAATTTCAAGACAGTTGTAATGCTTTGCTTATAACATCCGTAAAAGTAATTGAAGGGGAAGATTACTGTATTGCTGGAAAAACATTTGATTATATTTCATCTCAAAAGCCAATTTTAGGATTTGTAACAGAAGGTTCTCAAAAAGAATTTATTGAAAATTCTAGAACAGGAATAATTTGTGATCCCGATAACATAGTAGAATCCGCTAATATATTGAAAAAAATCTTTGATGAAGGAGTAACTTTAAAACCAAATAAAGAATTTATTGAGAAACACCATAGAAAATATTTAACCGAAAAATTAGCTGAAATTATTAATTCAATTTAATTCCTGAAAAACTAATTTTCGTTTCATCCCAAAATCGTATTGTAAATCCTCGCTTTTTAAACAAATTGAAATTTTCTTTAAATAACCTCTTAAAGCAAAAAAATAACAGACAAATGGAACAAATTGAAAAAATAATAACCTAAAATCTAGAACAAACATGTTAAACCGATAATTTTTGTATTTTTGAAAAAAATATCGAGATAATTTTTGTGTTTTTGAAAAAAATATAGAATTATGATTTCAAGAGAGCATTATTTAACAAAAATACAAGCCGGATTTCAATACAATCCGATAGTTGTTCTGATTGGTGCAAGACAAGTGGGTAAAACAACTTTGATGGAAATGTATGTCAAAGAAAAACAAAACTTGTGGCTCAACGGTCAAAATCCGGAAACCGCTCAATTTTTTGAAAAATTTTCAACAATCGAACGTTATCTGAAAATTAATATCAACGAAGAACTTAATGGTTTACTTGTTATTGACGAATTTCAATATGTAAATGATATTTCTTTGATATTAAAACTGTTCGTTGATAAATATAAAAATCTCAGAATTTTATGTAGCGGAAGTTCGAGTTTAGAAATTGTGCAAAAAGTTGAGGAATCGCTTGCCGGAAGAATTAGATTAATAAATGTTTACTCACTTTCGTTCAGCGAATTTGTAAAATTTCAAAATTCTGAATTGTCCGAAAATTTTAATAAATGCAAATTTGATGATAATATCAATATTCTTTTTCCGCAATTACCGATTTTATTGAACGAATATTTATTATACGGCGGGCTACCAAAAGTAGCTCTCGCAGGAGATTTTGCCGAAAAAGAAGAACTTTTGAGCGATATTTTTAAAACATATTTACTAAAAGATGTAAGACAATACATAAAAAATCAAGATTTTGTCGCTTTCAATAAATTACTTAAAATTCTTGCCGCTCAAACCGGCAATTTGCTTAATATCAACGAAATATCAAATACTATTCAACTAGCTTACAAAACTTGCGAGGAGTATATAAATATTTTGGAGCAAATGTTTATAATTCAATTAATTAATCCTTTTACAAGCAACTTACGCAAAGAAATTACTAAAAGGAAAAAAATATTTTTTTACGACTTGGGTTTACGAAATATTATTTATAACAGTTTCAACGATATATATATAAGAACAGACAACGGTCAAATCTTTGAAAATTATGTTTTTTTGCAATTATTACAAGATTATAAACAAAGTCAGATTTGTTTTTACAGAACAAAAGATGCAACAGAAATAGATTTTATTATTTCTGAAAAAAACAATAAAATAATACCAATTGAAGTTAAGTTTAAGGAATTTAAGAATCATAAAAAAATAAGGGCAATAAGCGAGTTTTCAAAAAATGTTGAAATAGAAAAAAGTTATATAATAAATAGAAATTTAATTGAAAACAATGAAGATCAATTTTATATGCAACCATACGTGTTGCATTTGTAAATTTATATAAAAAATGTTTAATGAATCGAAAAAATAATATCGGAACAATTTAATGCCTAAAAAAACCTTTTTATATCTGCCTCAAACTTAATAGTAAATTTGTGAATTTTAAAAGAATTATGATAAAAAATAAAAAAGCAATATTTGTCACGCACCCAAAATCCTTAAGTAGCCATGTAACAGGTGGAGTCCAGTTATGCTCACAAGAATTTTTATTGATATTGAAAAAATGTGAATTTAATATTGAACAATATGATTTGTCATATACAAAAAACATAAAAGATCGAGCTTTAATAAAGTTAAAAATTGATAATTATAGAAACTTCAATATAAAAGAACTTTCTACGAATATTATTAAATATATAGAAGAAAATGATATTGCTTGGGTTTTTATTAATATGGCAACTCTTGTTCGTATTGCTAAACCCATAAAAGAAAAATTTGGTGATAAAGTGAAAATTGTTCTGCTTTCGCACGGAAATCATAGTGGCGATTTTTTACATCTCACAACAAAACCGATACACAAACAAAACTTCATAACAAAGTTTAGAGACATTGCGCGTCTTGGATATTTAGTTCATACAGAATCGCTATACAGAGTAAAATATCTTGATGCCGTATTAACTGTTTCAGATGCCGAAACACAAATTGAAAATTGGTTTGGCGCAAAAAAAACAATTCTTGTTCCTCGTCTATTAGAGAATAAACAATTATCATTACAAACAAATTATGATAGAATTGGTTTTGTTGGAAGATTAGACCATCCTCCAAATTATCAAGGTATAACATTTTTGCTTGATGAGTTGAAGAAAATAAAAACAAAAGAATACAACGTAAGACTTGTTGGAGCACCAGAAGATTGGGGGCGAAAAATAGAAAAAATGTATGACTTTGTTGAATATACCGGCGAATTGTCTGATGAAGATTTAGATAAAGAGGTTGCAACTTGGGCATTGTTTTTAAACACTGTTTTTTGGTATTCAACAGGTGTAACAACGAAGCTTGCTTGGGCAATAAATCGAGGCGTTCCGATAGTAACAACAACACCAGGAATGAGAGGTTATAAATGGAAAGAAGGAAAACTTCCAATTAAAGAAACCCCTAAAGAAATGGCTGAATTTTCAAATAATTATATTTTAGATAAAGATAAAATTGAAAGTCTGAAAAAAGAAATTGTTAAAATAAGAGAGAGTTCATATACTCCAGATGAAATAGCGAAAAAAATAGTATCAGAATTATCATTTATTTAAGCATTAATTATTATTTTAAAAACCTTGAAAAAAATATTTATAATAGCACCTCATTTCCCTCCGTCTGCACTACCGCCTTCGCAGAGAGCCAGATTATTGGTAAAGCATTTGAAAACTTTGGGATATTTTCCTTATGTTTTTACT
>JAFGUD010000547.1 GCA_016938685.1 Bacteroidales bacterium
CAAATAATCCTGACGATTAAGAATAACTAGCAAATTTGGAGTTTTTCAAACATCCAAATTTGAGTTATTCTAAATCGGGGTTAACCCGCATATTATTGGATTTGAATAAAATTCATGAATAATGTGGGTTAAGTTGAATATTTCTTTTGCAAAAACATACAATTTGAATTATTTTTGACTAAAAATTTTATTGATTTGTAACTCTTCTTAAAATTTCAAAAACCAAATATTTTTTTCATTATTACTTTATGTTTATAATTTTTAGTTCTTAATTCATATTCTTATTTCAAAATTCATAGTTTTAAAAATGAAAATTCTAAAAATAAAATTCAAAAATATACATTCCTTAATAGGAGAAAACGAACTCGATTTTACACAAGGTCCTTTGTCTGAAACAGGCATTTTTGCAATTGTTGGTCCAACCGGAGCCGGAAAATCTACTATTCTCGACGTAATTATGCTTGCACTTTACGGACAAATGCCAAGACTAGAAGAAAAAATTTCTAAAAGCACAATAGAAAATTTTGGTGCTGTAATTACACGAAACACAGACGACGCTTATGCTGAGGTAGAATTTTCAACAAAAGGGAAAAATTATCGTTCAAAATGGTCAATCCGAAGAAACCGAAACGGTAATTTGAACGATTACAATATGGAAGTTGCTGAAATGCCATCGGGTAAATTAATTGAAACCAAAAAAAGTGAAATTCCTAGAATAAATGAGGAAATTATCGGACTAAAATACGACCAGTTCCTTAAATCAATTGTTCTTGCACAAGGTAGTTTTTCAAAATTTTTAAAGTCCAGTCCTGATAAAAGAACCGAAATGCTGGAAAAAATAACCGGTTCGGAAATTTACAGAACAATAGGCAAAAGAGCTTTTGAAATGGCTAAAAAGCATAGAGAAAACTACGAAGCTAAACAAAATCTTTTGCAGAATTTTAATGTCTTAACAGAGGAAGAAAAGCAGGAATATATTGAAAACAAAAGTGTTTTGAACGATAGAATAAAAAAATTAGCCATAGAAATCAAAGAACTTGATGAAAAAATTAAAGTAAAAAAGAATATTGAAAAGCTAACTGAACAAATTAAATTCCATACTAAAAATAAAGATAAAACTGACAAGGAAATTGCTGATTTTCAAGAAACTGCTAACAAATTAATACTTCACGAAAAACTCATAAATTTAAAAGCCGATTTATACGAACATAAAAATCTGCAAAAAAACATCTCGGAGATTTCTGATTCTCTTGAAAAAGCTTCAAAAAAGAAAACAGAACTGAATAACACTCTTCAAATCAACGAATTAAAACAAAAAGAAAAAATTGAAAATCTTGCTAAGAATCAACAACTTTTTGAAAATATTCAACCAGATTTAGAAAAATATCGTGAACTTTCAAAAAAACACGAACTAACATCAAATGAGTTAAATATTCTGTCCCAAAATTTTGATAAAACAACAAAAGAATTAATAGAACTAAATAATCAAAAAAATCAATTAACAGAAACAGGAAATAAACTCAACTTAAATCTTAAATCAACCCAAAACTGGCTTGAAACCAATAAGTTACTCAAAGAACTTTCCACAGATTATATTCTTATTGAAGAAGCTCTAAAAAGCTACGCAGAATCAAAAGACAAAACTTCAAAATCAATAAATGAAAGTATTTTCAAATCTGACTTTGAAAAGGGAAATTGGAATAATTATCAGTCTATTATACAAGATATTACAACCAAAATAAATGAAAATATTTCTAAACTCAAAAATGAATTTAATTCCTCTGAAACTATTGATGAACTAAAAGTAAAACTTGATAAATTTTCATTAGAATTGCCTATTATCGAAAAACAAATTGAAAATTCAGAAAAACATGGTCTATTTAAGGCTAAAAGTATTGAAACAAATGAAAAAATTGAAATTTTAAAAGCTGTAATTGATGAATTGGAAAAAATTCAGATAAAAACGTCAAATGAAATTGAAATAACAACAAAGTTAATTGAAGAATTGCGAAATCGTTACGAACGAGAACAACTGGAAGCAAAATACGAACAAGACAGACTAAAATTGGAAGAAGACGCTCCTTGTCCACTTTGTGGCTCTGTTCATCACCCTTTTGCTGAACAAAACCATACTATTAAAATTGATTTAACAAAACAAGAACTTCAAAAATATGAAAAATTACAGATTAAACTCAACAATGATTTTAAAGATATTATTTCAAAGTTAAGCGACAAAAAATCCTCTATAAATTCATTAAATGAAAATCAAAAAGAACTTGAAAATCAGCTTTCTTCTTTGATAAAATCATTCGATGAAAACAATAATAAATTAAGCCAAAAATTTAAAATAGAAAACCCAACTTACACATCAACTTATTATAAAAAAACATCAGAAGAAAAAACAAACATCTCTAAGAAAATTTCTTCGTTAGAAAACCTAGAAAAATTCAAAAATCAACTTCAAATAATTGATTCTTTATCCGAAAAAATCAACGATGTGATGAATTTTCACATTAAAGCCAAAGATATTTTACAGAAGTATAAAAATTTCTACGCTGGAATTTCAAAACCAGACGAAATATTAATAAAATTGAACATAGAACACCAAAACTTCATCAATAAAGACAAAGAAATCGACCAAATTACAAACGAAATTTCGGCAAACAAAACAATCTACAACGAAAAACTTCAACAAATTGAGATTGCTGAACAAAAGTCAAAACAAGAACAACAAAAAATAGCAGAATTAAACCAAATTTCAGCTGAAACCAATACTAATATTAAGGTAATTTCTGACGAAAAATTCTCTGGACAGTCAGCAGAAAATTTTGAAAAGAAACTAAGACTGAAAATTGATGAATTAAAAACAAATGAAGCAAATTTGAAAAATATTATCACCAAAATTTCAACACAAGTTACTGAAAATGAAAATAATATTACTGAATTATCAAATAAACTTTCAACCTTAAATATTGACTTTGAACAAAAAAATCAAAACCTACTTCAAAAACTACAACAACTTGAAATTGAATCAGTTGAAAAAGCATTGGACGGACTTTTAGACGATTCAGAATCAGAAAAAATCAGGCAAAAACAAAAAGAATTAAACGAGACTAAATTATCTATTAATCAGTCGATTAAAGATTCAGAATCTGCATTAGAAGAAGAACTTGAAAAAGAAGATAAAGAACTATTATTACCTGAGCTTATTGCAGATTTTGAAAAAGCCGAAACTGAAAAACAATATGTTAATCAGCAAATTGGAAGCATTATTACTACCCTAAAAAATAATGAAGAACAAACAGAAAAATTATCTTCACTAAAAAAAGAAACCGAAATATTAAAACATGAATATGAACGTTGGGAAGCTCTAAATAAATTAATCGGCGATAGTCAGGGTAAAAGATTCACTGAAATAGCTCACCAATTTACACTTACTGAATTAATTTCCATTTCAAATAAACATTTAAAAAAATTTTCAACCAGATATTTGCTCGACAAAACTGCTGATTCCAAAAACAATCTTTTTGTTTACGATACATTTATGGGAATGGCAAAACGTTCAGTACAGACACTTTCAGGTGGCGAGACTTTTTTAGTGAGTTTGTCTATGGCACTTGCTTTGTCAGATTTGGCAAGCCGTCAAACAAAAATCGAGTCTCTTTTTATTGACGAAGGTTTTGGAACTCTTGATGAACAAACACTTGATCAAGCCCTTATAAATCTAGAAAAACTACACAACGATTATAACCGCACAATTGGCTTAATCTCTCACGTTCCTGAAATTAAAGAGCGAATTAGTACAAGAATTGTTGTCACTAAAACAAATTCGGGGTATAGCAAAATTTCTATCGAAGGATAATTTCAATTTGAAAAATTTATGATTTGAATATTATTAATTTGCTTTTGACATCAATTGTTTTCACAGAAAAAACAAACATAATATTTGCAACTTAATCACTAAATTTAATCTAGTTAAAAGACTATTCTTATCAAAATAATAACAAAAAACTTAAACATTGCCTTATGCGAAAAACCTTTAAAATTTTAACATTGTTATCGTTTTCAATGTTGTTTTTTCAACTTACGTATGGTCAAACTCAGACCTATAAATACAATGACAGTTGGGGAAATTCCGGTCTGACTATTACAGAAAGCAAAACGACTGATATTTCATTTAATTATTCAATTTCAGAATTTAGTATTATTGATAATACTATTGACGGACAAACAATGCAATTGGTAGAACTACCCGGTATTTACCTATTTAATGACTTTGGAAAACCAGATTTACCAGGTTCGGGTAAATTTGTTGCTATTCCGCAAGGAGCAACACCTACCGTAAAAATTGTAGATGCTCGTGTTGAAATTTTTAAAGATGTTGAAGTTGCTCCGGCACCTGAAATACCTCTTGATAATGAGGAATTTAACAGAAAATATATAAAAGATGATAAAGTTTATTCAAAAAATACTTTTTATCCTGAAAATCCTGTCATAATTTCTGAACCAAGAAAACTAAGAGGAGTCGATGTTGTAATGTTAGGAATTACACCTTTTCAATACAATCCTGTTACCAAAGAATTAAGAGTTTACAGAGATATTAAAGTTGAAATCGCATACGAAAACGGAAATGGAGTTTTTGGAGATAACCGTTTAAGAAACAAATGGTGGGAGCCTGTTTTGCAAGACGCTCTTGTTAATTATTCAATGTTGTCACAAATAGATTATTCTGCAAAAAATAAAGTTGATGGAGAATATGAATATTTAATAATTGTTCCTGATGACCAACTTTTTATAGATTATGCGAATCAATTAAAAGAATTTAGAATCAAGCAAGGTATTTCAACCGGAATTTTCACAACCACAGACATTGGTGGAAATACTACAACTGCAATCGAAGATTTTATTGATAATGCTTACAATACTTGGAGTACACCTCCTATTGCTGTTCTTTTAATGGCTGATTACGGCACATCGGGCAGCACAATTACCAGTCCTGTTTACGGTGACGGATATGTTGGTAGTAATTATTGTATTTCAGATAATTTTTATGCTGACGTTGATGAAGATATGTTGCCTGATATTGTTTTTGCAAGAATGACAGCACAAAATGAAGCACATTTACAAACAATGGTTTCAAAAGTTCTTGAGTATGAAACAAATCCGCCAACCAGCGCTGATTTTTACAATAAACCTGTAACAGCTTTAGGTTGGCAAACAGAACGTTGGTTTCAAATATGCTCAGAAGTAGTGGGCGGTTTTTGGGCAAACGAATTAGGAAAATCTCCTGTTAGAATAAACGCAGTTTACGACGGAAACCCATCTGTTGACCCATGGTCTAATACTACTTACGCTAACACAACTGCTGTTTTAGATTATTTTGGACCAAACGGTTTAGGATATATACCTGCAACTCCACAAGAACTAGGAGGTTTTACAGGAGGATCTGCAACAATGGTCACAAATGCAATCAATGATGGTTGTTTTATGTTCCAACACAGAGATCACGGTGCTACTTATGGCTGGGGAGAACCTGCATACAGCACATCAGATATAAGTAATTTAACAAATACAGAATTACCTTTTATATGGTCTGTTAATTGCCTTACCGGAAAATTTGATGAATCATCTGAGGTTTTTGCTGAAAGATTTCACAGATATACATACAATGGTCAAAATAGTGGTGCATTAGGTATAATTGCTGCAACCGAAAGTTCTTATTCTTTTGTAAACGACACTTATGTTTGGGGTGCTTATGACAATATGTGGCCTGAATTTATGCCGGATAACACTCCAAATCCTGAAAGCAGAATGATTCTTCCCGCTTTTGCGAATGTTGCGGGGAAAAACTTCTTAGAACAATCAAGTTGGCCATCAGGAATTACCGAAGCTAAACCTGTAACTTATTATCTTTTCCATCATCATGGTGATGCTTTTTTGAATGTATATTCCGAAGTTCCACAAAATTTAACAGTAAGTTGCGATGACGCCCAAGTATTTGGAAATCTGGTGTATAATGTAAATGTAGATGTAGATGCTTTTATTTCTGTTACATACTTTGACGAAACCGATCAAGAATCTAAAATTTTGGGAACTGCAATTAGCACAGGTGGTACAACATCTGTTAATCTTGATTATCTTCCAAATCCCGGCACACAATTATTAGTTACTATAACAAAACAAAATTATTACAGATACACCAAAGATGTTATTGTTATTGTTCCAAGTGGTCCTTATTTAGTTGTTAACGACTATGAAAACAGTGTGGATTTTGGACAAACTTTAGATTTGGATATAGTTTTGGAAAACGTTGGAGTTGAACAAGCTACCGGAGTTTTGGTAACAGCAACAACTACCGACCCAAATGCTAGTATTTCAAATGCAAATTCTATTTCTTATGGTAATATTGCAGCAGGAACAACTACTGCTCCTAGTTCAGGTGCTTTTAGTCTTTCTGTAGACAATGATTTACCTGATGGTTATCAAGTTGCTGTCAATATTTCTATAACTGATGGAGATACAACATGGACAAGTATAAAAACTATTACAGTCAACGCCCCAGCCCTAACAATCGGCAATCTAACCATTGACGATTCAGCATTAGGCAACGGCGACGGAATATTAGACCCGGGCGAA
>JAFGUD010000010.1 GCA_016938685.1 Bacteroidales bacterium
ACGAAGTCAGATACCCGAAATCAAATATCGGATCTCAAAAACTTATTTACATCGGCAAAGTAGGAACCGGTTTCTCGGAAAAAGAACAATCTGAAATTATTTCAAAATTAGAAAAAATAAAAACGAATAAACCAGCAATCAAAAATTTGCCTAAATCTACAATATTTGTAAAACCAAAATTAATTGCAGAAGCAAAATATCTTGAAATAACAAAAGACAAAAAAATGCGTGCGCCGGTTTTTATAAGAATAAGAACAGATAAAAAATTAAAAGATTGCACAATCTAATCATTCAAACGCTCTACCCTTTTCATAAAATTCAAAATCCTTTTCTGAAATTTTTTCAAACTTATCAATAATTTCCCAACCCCTAATTGAATCCTCAACAGTCGGAAACGAAGAAAAATTACCTTGAAATAAATTGTCAAAAACTCTAACATAAGAATTATCTTCACCCATCTCAACCCTAACAGAATCCACCTCAACAAAACCAACCTTTTTAGAAAACGCTTTTCCCGTAACAAATTCAAAAGATTTACCACAACAATCAAAAACTAATTTCACATAAGTTTCAGTTTTAGTATCCCTGCCCAACTCCTCAGAATAACCCCTATACTGACCCTTAACAAATTCCCTAACAACTATATTGTCAACATTAAAATTAAACTTAAAATTCTTCATAACCAAATTCAAAAAATGACTTTGGACCATATCTTTCAACGCACCGACAGAATCATAATAAGAAATACGACCCTCCAAACCAACCTCTTCAACTGAAACTATTTTCATTTTCTCAAAATTCTCAATAAAATTAGAAAAATTCTCTTTAAATAAATAATGATCTGAAACAAAAAAATCAGAAAGCAAATCCAAATTTTCAAGTTTTCTTTTCAAATTAAAAGAACTTTCCAAACTCTCACCAAATGGTTTTTCGGACAAAACTTTAACAGAATAACCATCCCTTTTAATATCAGAAATTAAATGCAAAACTGAATCCACAGAACCAGGCGGCAAAGACAAATAAAAATAATTTACCCCATCCTTGCTTAATTCATTTTCAAAATCAGAAACCTTCAAATCATCAAAATTTACCTGCAAATAATTTAACCTATTTCGAAAAGACAAATTGCACCAATCTGAACAAATAAAATTTTGATACTCTGTTGCATCCATGCTTTTACGACCAATAGCATAAATTGGGAACTCTCCCCCCAATTCTTGCAAAGATTTCATAACCTTCCGTTTAACCAAATCTCCTGTTGAACCAAATATAAATAATTTCATAA
>JAFGUD010000548.1 GCA_016938685.1 Bacteroidales bacterium
TTCGCCCGGGTCTAATATTCCGTCGCCGTTGCCTAATGCTGAATCGTCAATGGTTAGATTGCCGATTGTTAGGGCTGGGGCGTTGACCACAAGATTGATATTAGAATTATAAATGGTTTTTGTTGTTGCGTCATCAGTAATAACAACATTAAAACTAACTACATGTTGGTCAGGAACATTATTTGCCAAAGTAACAGTAAATTTACCTGAACTAGTATGGCTATCATCAGCAGCAATATCTCCAAAATCGACATCACTTGCATTAGTGAAAGAATTAACATAGACGTCAGAAGTTGTAATAGTTACAGTTGCATTTTCAGAAACATTTGCACCAACATTTTTAACAGTAACGTCTAAATTAAATGTTTCGCCAAATTCTGCTTGATTGTTTCCTCCGTCATTTATTGTATAACTTTCTAAAATATCATAAGGTCCTGTTGGAGCAACAACAGTTACATTAGCAAGGTATGTAACTTTGTTAAAACCGGTAACAGCAATAGTTAATTCATCTCCAGGATTAAAAGACCCAGCTAGAGGAACAATTGCTTGACCGCCTGAAACATAAGCGGTACCAATTATTTCTCCCGCTTTAGAAATACAAGCAAAAGCATCGTTGAAATTACAATTGATAGTAAAATCAGAAGAGCCAAAAAGAATTACAGCATCATGAGTAATAGTCATGTCGGCAGGATCGTCAGTTCTTACCATTAAAGAAGGGTCTCCAAATGTTGTCCAAGTGTCAGTCATGGCAAAATCAGCGTCTTCATCATTCATCAAGAACATGCCGTTCACTGCAATTCCGGTAAAAGTTCTTTTTATGCCATTTGCAGAAGTTCCAACTAATAAATCAACCATTTCATCTTGCGCATTCATGGGTGGGTTCCATGATTGATTGATTGTAGAAGCGACAATAGCAATTGCTCCTGTAGGCTCAGAACTATTTGTAGCTCTTAGCCATGCTTCACCAAAGCAGGTGTTTCCGTTAAAATCTCCGTTAACACATGCTACGTCAAAAATAAAAGGTAATTTGTTATTGTTAGTTAAACCGTTAATATCATCTATGTCAAAGCCTGATGTAACCCATGAAGTTTCACTTCCGTGTCCGGTGTAATTAATAATTCCTATGCCATTATTAATTTCGTTTCCAACTATTGTTGCAGTTGGGTTTCCGGCAGCATCAAAGCCTCCTTGTGATCCGTCAAAAAATTCTAAAGTTTGACTGTACGTGAAATTCAATAAATCAGTTGCCATATTCCTATAGTGCTCCCAGTCCATTTCGTTGTCATCACCACCACTTCCATCGTTTGATGCTATTCCTGCAGTTCTGTTTAACCAGCCGTCAGTAAGTGTACTACCGTCTTCATAGGCTAATGATCTTTCAACCTGAGTTGTTACATGTCCTGCATTTTCAGCGGAAAAACGACCTACAAAGAATTCAAGATAATGATCGCTTCCTGAAATATATGCATAACCATTATCAGAATCTCCACCCAATCCACTTGTTATTGGAGTAATTTGTGCTGCATCGCCGATTAAAAGCAGATATGTTAAGCCGTTTGAGTTATAGTAATCTGTGACATAATTCTTAATAGAAGTTGAATTGTTTCCAATTGTTGAAATAGCTACCATCTCAGTTGGGCGTCCGATTGTGTTCTTCCATGTAACAAAATCTGCCATTTCGTCCATAAAATCATCGTAGCATATTATCAACATGTTACCTTCTTCTTCTACTGGAGTATATCTTGAATTCGCTTGCTCGTAGTTTATAAAATGGTTTTTATAGACTTGATTAAATTCAAAATCAACTTTATCAAAATTTCGGGTACGAACTAATTCGTTTATTCCTGCTTCAGTAGTATAAGTGACTTTAACGGTGATTTCAGAATAAACTCTTAATGTTTTTGACACAGGATTATATTGAAAAGGATAAACATGAACTGCTTGTCCCCTGTAATCACGCATGATGTATGGAGATTCAATATTTGTTAATTTTCCGGGGAAAAATTCATCTTTTAAATATGGCTTACCATAAGTATAAGGGACATCATTCGGATTTATGTCTCTTGTTAGATTTCCCTTTGAAGGAGCGATAGAGATATTCGAGAATTCTTCGTATTCTCCGGTAATTATCTCAACTTTTGAACCCCCTTTATCTGGAATAATAACAGAAGCAGTCATTTTTAGCAAATCAGGAGAGCCGGCTAAAAGTAAATTTGCAGTTTCCGGTGCATTGATAACAAGTTCTTCTCCGTTTGGTGTTTGAACAGTTTTGAAAGAATAGTCATTAAGACTGAATTTGATTATCGTTTCATTTTCATTTGACGATAACAATGTTTTTGAGTTTTGAGAGAATGCAGAAGCAAACCCTAAAATCAAAATTAAGAACAAAAATACTCTTCTCATAAGTAAAGGTTTAAGATTAATAAAATTGTATTTGTATAATAATGTGTTCTGATTTAACAGTAATGATGATTAAATTTTTTTAAGAAGTTGCAATTATTCTTGAAGTTTTTGTTCTTTTGCAAAGATGTTTTCAATTTGATTAATATATAGTTAGAAAAATTGATTTTTTTAATAAAAAAGATAAAATGGAAAAATTTGACATAAAAGAAAGTTGGCTCGTAAAAGTAAACCAAAATATAGAAAAACAAAATGAGGAAATAAATTCAAAAGATATAAAATTTTTCAACTTAAGTATCTTGTTGGATTTGGCACGTATAACTCAAAAAAAATCGTATGAATGTGACGTTTGCAAAACAAATAAGGAAATTATTATGCAAATGAGCATTGATAGCGCAGAAAAGATAAACACGATAAAAGGAAGAAACGAAATTACAAAAAACATTGATAAAATTTCTAATCATTTGAGAAAAGAACACAAAATGTTCATAAAGCGTTATATGCTGTCTGTATATACAATTATCGGTTTATTGATTGGCTTGGCGATAGGTTTTGGTGTTGGTTATTATTTCCATACATATAAGTTTTTTTTACTTGTAGGTGCAGGAATAGGATTGATTGGAGGAAGAGTATGGGGGAGTATCAAAGAGAGAAAATTGGCAAAAAACAGTCAATTGTATGGGAGTTTTTAGTATATTCTTAGGGTAAAAAAAGCCACAAATACTAAATATTATTTTGTATTTGTGGCTTTAAAATTATTATTATTTCTTAATCAAGGTTTAAACCAGTTGTAATATCGCCTTGTGTAACAACTTCTTGAGTGATTTCGCCTGCAAATTCAGTATCAACCCAAATTCTACCTGTTTTGTTATCAACTTTTGTAACAGTACCTTCTTGGTATGAACCAATATAAGGAATTTGAATTACGTCACCTACTTTTACATCCATAGAAACAGGAATAGCAGTACAATTTGCTTTGTCTAAAACAGCCATTTTACCAGCCCATCCTTTTGCAAGAACTTGATTTCCTTCTACTCTGATTACTTGCCAATGTTCCATGTAATAGTCGCCTTTTACTGCAATAGAAGTACCTGGTTCCCATTCTTTGGTAAGAAGAGTAAATGAATTTTCTTTTAATTGTTCTTGATCTTCTCCGTTTTCGTCATAACTTGCATCAAGATAAACAACAGTAGGTTGTTTAGGATTTGCATCATCAACAACAATCGCTCTTTCCATTCCGGAACCTGATTGCCACCATGTAAGAAGAATATCACCAACGTGAGCCTCTTGTCCGGCAGGAAGAGGAATAATAAGAGAATTAGGAATCATCACTTCGTCGCTAATTTCTTTAACTTTTGATTCTTTATCGCCTGCTTCAACTAATGTAGAAGCGTAAAAAATAAAAGTTGTAGTTGTTTCGTTTGCTACATCTTCCCAAGCTTGTTCAATGAAAGCATAAGAAGGAGCTAGTACGTACTCACCGGCTTTTGCATCTGTTCCAACAATTGCAAAATCAAAAGGAGTTTCTCCGGGTAGAGGACCTTCTCCAACTTGTTCGTTTGAAGTACTGTCACTGTCGTTTGTGTCTGCGTCTCCGCCACAAGAAGTGAAAACTAAACTTCCAAAAAAGAAAGTTACCATTGTAAAAACAAAAAAGAATTTCTTCATAGTTGTAAATTTAATAGGGTTTAGAAAATATAAAAAAAGGGCAAGCAGAATTGCTTACCCTGATTATTATTAGTGTTTTAAAGCAGCCTGTGCAGCAGCAAGTCTAGCGATAGGCACTCTAAAAGGAGAACAAGAAACATAATCAAGTCCAACTTTATGACAGAATTCTACGGAAGAGGGTTCTCCGCCGTGTTCGCCACAAATACCAACTTTTAATTTTGGATTTGACATTCTACCTTTTTTAGTTCCCATTTCAACAAGTTGACCAACACCAGCTTGCTCTAATACTTGGAAAGGATCGTTTTTCAAGATTCCTTTTTGAATGTAAATAGGCAAGAATTTACCGGCATCGTCTCTTGAATAACCAAATGTCATTTGAGTAAGGTCATTTGTTCCAAAAGAGAAGAATTCAGCATGTTTTCCAATTTCGTCAGCAGTAAGAGCAGCACGAGGGATTTCAATCATTGTTCCAACAAGGAAATCAACTTTAACTCCTTTTTCTTCTTGTACTTTGGCAGCAATACGTCGGATAATCTCTTCTTGCATAACGTATTCTTCAACTGTACCAATTAGAGGAACCATTATTTCTGGTTTTGGGTCTAATCCTTTTGCTTTAAGATTACAAGCAGCTTCAAGAATTGCTCTTGCTTGCATTTCTGTAATTTCCGGATATGTATTTCCAAGACGACAACCTCTATGTCCTAACATTGGGTTAAATTCGTGTAAACTGTTAACTTTTTGTTTAACGATTTCAACATCAATACCAAGTTTGTCAGCCATCTCTTGTTGTGCTTTCGGCTCATTTGGAGTAAATTCGTGTAAAGGAGGATCTAATAATCTGATAGTAACACCAAATCCGTCCATTGCTTCTAAGATGCCTTCAAAGTCTTCTCTTTGCATAGGTAATAATTTAGCCAATGCTTTTTTTCTTCCTTCTTCATTTTCAGCAAGAATCATTTCTCTAACAGCCCAAATTCTTTCGCCTTCGAAGAACATGTGTTCGGTTCTTGTAAGGCCAATTCCTTTTGCACCAAATTCACGAGCTACTTGTGAGTCGTGTGGAGTATCAGCATTTGTTCTAACATACATGCGAGTATATTTGTCAGACAGTTCCATTATTTTGTTGAAATTCCCTGAAAGTTTAGGTGTAATTGTTGCTACTTTCCCTTCGTAAATTTCACCGGTTGAACCGTTTAGAGAAATCCAATCACCTTCGTTGAATGTTGACCCACTAACTGTCATAGTGCGTTTGTCGTAATCAATTCTGATGTCGCCTGCTCCGGCCACACAACATTTCCCCATTCCTCTTGCAACAACGGCTGCGTGAGAAGTCATTCCACCGCGAGCAGTTAAAATACCTTCTGCTGCATGCATTCCTTTTAGGTCTTCTGGCGAAGTTTCAATACGAATTAAAATTACTTTTTCATCTTTTGCAGCCCATTCTTCTGCTTCATCGGCAAAGAAAACGATTCTTCCTGTTGCAGCTCCCGGAGATGCAGGTAAACCTTTAGATAATGTGTTCGCTTTTTCAATTGCATCATTATCAAATACTGGATGTAATAATTCGTCAAGTTTATTGGCGTCTTGTCTTAATAAAGCTGTTTTTTCGTCAATAAGACCTTGTTCCAACATTTCAATTGCAATGCGCATCATTGCTGCACCGGTTCTTTTACCATTACGAGTTTGAAGCATCCACAATTTACCATCTTGAATAGTAAATTCAAGATCTTGCATATCTAAATAGTGATTTTCTAATTTTTGTTGTACTTCATTTAAGTCTGCGAAAGCTTTTGGCATTGTTTCTTCTAATGAAGGGAATTTTGCAGCTCTTACTTCTTCTGAAATACCTTGCATTTTAGCCCATCTTCTTGAACCTTCAAGAGTTATTTCTTGTGGAGTACGAACACCTGCAACAACATCTTCTCCTTGAGCATTAATTAAATATTCTCCGTTGAAAATATCTTCTCCTGTGGCAGCATCTCTTGTAAATGCAACACCGGTTGCTGAGTTATTTCCCATATTTCCATATACCATTGCTTGGACATTTACAGCAGTACCCCATTCTCCAGGAATACCTTCTAATTGTCTGTAAAGAATTGCTCTTTCTGTGTTCCAAGAGTCAAAAACTGCACTAATTGCGCCCCATAATTGATCCCAAGGGTCATTTGGAAATTCTTGTCCAGTTTGAGTTTTTACAACACCTTTAAAAGCTTCAACAATTGCTTGAAGATCTTCTACTGTAAATTCAGTATCTGATTCGTAGCCTTTTGCTTCTTTTATTTTGTCCATTTCTATTTCAAATGGATCATGTTTTCCTTTTGCTGCTCCAACTCCCATAACAACTCCACCAAACATTTGGATAAAACGACGGTAAGAATCCCATGCAAATCTCGCATTTCCTGATTTTTCTGCTAAAATTTTTACAGCGTTGTCATTCATTCCTAAGTTAAGAACAGTATCCATCATACCAGGCATAGAAACTCTTGCGCCAGAACGAACAGAAAGCAATAATGGAAATGCTTCTCCTTGTGAACCAAATTTTGCATTCATTACTTTTTCTGTAGCGATAACTCCTGCTTCAACTTCAGCTTTCATTAACTCAACAACTTTGTCTCGTCCTAATGTGTTATATTCAGTACAAACTTCTGTCGTAATAGTAAAACCAGCAGGAACAGGAACTCCAATTAAGTTCATTTCTGCTAAGTTTGCTCCTTTCCCTCCCAAGAGGTTTTTCATTTCTGTTTTACCTTCGGCTTTTTTATCTCCGAATAGATAAACCCGTTTTTTAGTTTCCATAAAGGCTTTATTTTTAGTTAAATATATTTTATATATGTGTTTTTAAACAATGTAAAAGTACGTTTTTTTGAAGGAATAAAAAATTTTTTTGTCAAAATTTCAACTTAAATCGTTTGCAGTGATAAGTATATGAGTTTTTTTAAAATAAAAAATTTAATTTGTGGTTACTTTTACGAATATTATCTTTGACAAAAAACAAAAATATTATGTTCAGAATATTGCTCTTTGTTTTTGCCTTTTTGTTTTTTAATTTTAAAACAACGGCGCAAGAATATAAATATAGTGTGAAAATTTATAACACAAAAGGTCAGGCTTACCCTGGAGTAAAAGTCTGGTTTGATAATAAAACAACAGGGGAACAAATTGTTAAAAACACAAATAATAAAGGAGAGGCTGTTTTTATGCTTAATTCCGAAGGTGTTTGGGCATTGAATTTAATTGGAATGCACGATACTCAAATTATCAGACTTAAACTCGGTGTTCAGGGAGAAGGTTCTCAGGTTATTACTTACGATTTAGAAACTATTCTTGCAGAACAAGAATTTAGAAGAAAAAGAACTTTGACTACCTTTACTATTGAAGATCAGTCTTCTCTAAAAATTGAATCAAATATTCCTAAGTATATGGCTGTTATTACAGTCATTTTAAAAGGCGACAAAGGAGAATTGTATAAAGACATACCGGTTTCATTGGTAAGTGTTACTGATAAAAAAATATATGAATCAAAAACTGACAAAAGTTCTAAAGTGAAATTTTTGGTGCCAAATAATCAGAAGTATGCCGTTGATGTCGAGGAAGCAATAAATTATTCATTTACAATGGATTTGGGTAATTACACAAATAGTACAATTGAACTGGGTTTTAAACCAACTAATATTGTTGAACACATAATAAATGACACAATAAATCAGGAAATTACTCCTGAAATTGAAGCTACTTCTACCAGAAGTTTTATTACTATAAGAATTGCAGGAGGAAGTAATGGCTTTTTTGCCGGAGAGTCGGTTTATTTATCGCAAGTGAATTCAACCATTGTTTATAAAGGAATTACAGACGAAAACGGAGATGTATCTTTTTTGTTGCCAAATGGGAATAGGTATATGATTAATTTTGAATTTCAACATAATGTTGATGTTATTGATTTAAATGAATCGCATGGTAGAAGAACTATTCGCAGACAAATAATTTATACTCCAATACCAGAATTAGAACATCCCGAACAGTTTATTCCAACTCCGCAAGAGTTATTTTTGGTTAACTTAAATTCATTAAAAAGCAACGAAACCTATGACGAAGGAATTCAACTAAAATGGGGTAATGAAAATGTTACGCCTAATGCAAAAGAAGCTGTTTTACAATTGAATATTTCTGTAAAAGATGATGGAACACAGAATACAAAACGTTCAAATATTGCATTTGTGATAGACAAAAGTGGTTCTATGTGTGGCGAAAATATGATTGATGCACTTAAACAATCATTGATAGAGTACGTGAAAAGATTGCCTCAACAAGACAAGATTTCAATTATTACTTTTGAAAGTGAGGCTTTTCTTGAATCTGAAATGGGCTATGTTGCAGGAAATGAGATGTTAATACCAATAATTAGTGATATAACAGCAGGTGGAGGTACAGATATTTACAAAGGTTTGGTTTTGGGCTACTACGAGTTAGAAAAAAAATATGATAATAACAGAAACAACATGCTGATTTTATTTTCAGATGGGTACGGTATTCATCCAATTGATAGTGTTGTTGAAATGTCAAGAAGTTACAATCAAAAAGGAATTCAGATTGCAGTCGTTGGAGTAGGGGAAGATTATAATCAATCTCTTCTTTCAGAACTTACAGCTGAAAACGGTAATTTATTTAATCATGTGGGCACCGGAGAAGAAATATCGACTGTTTTTACAGAACAACTAATGGGGCTGCTTACACCAGTTGGTAGCGATGCTAAAATTGAGATTTTTTACAATGATATTATAACGTTGAATACTATATACGGAGCAACAGTTTCAAGTAATTTAAAAAATGTTGCAACAATAAAAATCGGGAATATTTATGATGGTTTTACTCAGGTTTTAATGGTTAAATTTAATCTAAATAATATTAGTGAAAATATTGAAAATAAGCCTGTTAAGATTAGATTTTCTTATTTGGACAGAAATAATCAATTGGTTGAAATAGTCAGCGATGCTTTTTTGAAATGGAATAACTCTCAAAACAGCTATCAACTTGTTATTAACGACGAAATGAAAAATAAATATGCTATTGTTCTTATGAATAAAGCTATTTATGAAATGGCTGTTCTTTTTGAAAATGAAAATGTTGCTGAAGCAAAACAAGAACTTGTAAAATGTAAAGAACAAATAGATGATTTATCTCCTGATATGGGCGATATTAATGTTATACGTTTGTACGATAAATTAAATTTATACATCAACGCAATCAATAATTACATTAAAAATCAGAAATAAAATTAATATAAAAATTTTAAATTTAAAATGAAAGACTTTAAAACACAGAAACTTATCGGATTACTTAAAGAGAACAAAATCAAACGTTTTCATTTAGTTTACAATCAAAAAACAGGAAAAGTTGAAGCATCTCACAATGTTTTGCAAAATTTAGCAGATTTTATAAATCAAGACACTCGTGATTTTGAAGAACACGAAGGAATGTTTTTTCAATTAACAGACAAATACGATGTTCTTCAAGGTGCTTTTGTGCATAGAACTAAACGTGGACAGGCAGCTGGCGGTGTTCGTTTCTGGCAATATGATAATGTTGAAGATTTTCTTCGTGACGGCATGAGACTTGGTAAAGGAATGACTCACAAGAACGCAATGGCTGGACTTTGGTGGGGTGGCGGAAAAGGTGTTATGGTTCATAATCCTAAATTCGACAAAAACGACAAAGATTATCGCGAATATGTTTATACAGAATATGGTAAACTTCTCACAAGTCTGAAAGGTTGCTACGTTACTGCCGAAGACGTTGGTACAAGTGTTGAAGACATGGCTAATATCTACAAAACAACTCGTTTTACAACCTGTATTCCTGAAAATTTAGGTGGAAGCGGAAATCCGTCTGAACCTACATCCAGAGGAGTTCTCAGTGGAATGGAAGCCGCTTTGGCTTTTCTTGGTGAAACCATTGAAGGAAAAACAGTTGCAGTTCAAGGAATGGGACACGTTGCTGAACCTTTGATTTATCATTTGTTTTCTAAAAATGTTGGAAAAGTTATTGCTTCGGACATTAATGCTGATGTTGTGAAAGCTGTCAAAGAACGATTTGCCGATAAAAATCTTGTAGCCAGAGTTACCGAAATCGGTGATGATTCTATTCTTTTTGAAGAATGTGATGTGCTTGCTCCATGTGCAGTGGGTGCTATTTTGAATGATAATACAATTCCAAAAATTAAGGCAAGAATTATCTGCGGCGCTGCAAATAATCAGCTTGAAAATCATGATAAACACGACAAAGCTCTTGTCGAAAAGGGCATTTTATACGTTCCGGATTTTTTAACAAACAGAATGGGAATTGTAAATTGTGCAAATGAACAATATGGTTATGTTAACAATGATGATTTTATTGAACGACATCTTGAAAAAGAATGGGATTTTTCCGTTTATAAATCTACATTATTTGTTTTAAAAGAAGCAAAAGAAACAGGCGAAGGCGTTTCAAAAGTGGCTATTAGACAAGCTACTGATTTGTCAATGCAGTTACATCCGATTTTTGGACACCGTAGTCAAAAAATAATTGATTCGTTGGTGGCTGTTAAATGGTTTGAGTAAATTGGTAATTTATAATATAAAAAATGCTGTCTTCCTAAAAGTTGCCGGCATTTTTTATTTGAAAGCCAGCAAGCCATTTTCATCAATATATAATATAACTTGTCCATTATTAGGCAATTCAGGTAAAATGTTTTTTAATCTTGATTTTTCAGTCAAAACTGTTTTGTTTTCTTCTGTAATATTAAATGTGACGACGAAAATATTATTGTCGTTTAGTAATTTAACAGTAATTGGCTGAAAACCTCCAAAAGCCTGTTCGTCAAAAACAATATCTCTATTTATAAAAAGTTTGATTTTTTGCTCCGAATTTGTAATCGTTTCATCAAAACTAATGGTGATTTCTTTTTTTTGTTTGTCAACTTCTTCTTTTGTAAGTTTTAAAATTTCACTTTCAACACCATTATAATTTTTTGAGTATTCTTTTTCAATAAAACTTGAGCCTGCATTTGATACGCTAAAGTTTTGTTCATTAACTTTTAATGTAATACTTGAACCGCCTCTGTCAGTAACCGGTTGTTGGTAAGTTTTTATTAAATCGAATTCATTTTTCACAAAAACAGAATATAAATCTTCAAGTTGTTTTTCGGAAATTGTGAAATTGGCGTGTTGGATAGCTCCGTCAATATTTTTTTCGTAGGAACAACTGTCTTTTGTGAATTTAACATTTTCAATATAAAACAGCATTCCGCCGTTTTCGTTCCATGTTATTTCAATGTTTTTGATGTCTTTTGGTAGATTTGATTTTGCCATTTCTTTAGTTTTAGTTTCACATCCGAAAATTAATAAAAGGGAAATTATAAGAACAGTATTACGTTTCATAAGATAATATTTTGTTAAAAATAAGTTTATTGCACAAAGGTAAATGATATTTTGTATCTTTGCACACAATTTTTTTACTAAGTAAAATATTAATTTCCAACTTGATTTACTTAAGTTATTGATTTACACCAATTTTTAGTTTCTATCCTAAAATTTTTGTTTATTGATTGTTGTTGTTTTTCAGGTTGTTAGAGTTTATTGTTTTTCTTAGTTTTTAACTCATAATTTTTAGATTTATCATGTCAAATATTGTAGCAATAGTAGGAAGACCAAACGTAGGGAAATCAACGCTTTTTAACCGAATGACCGAAACCAGAAAAGCAATTGTAGATGAAATGGAGGGTGTAACCAGAGATAGACATTACGGAAAATGTGTTTGGAACGGAATAGATTTTTCAGTAATTGATACTGGTGGTTATATTGAAAATTCAGAAGATGTTTTTGAAAAAGAAATTAGCAAACAAGTATTACTAGCAATCGAAGAAGCTGATGTGATTTATTTTATGGTTGATGTAGAAACAGGAATTACAGAATTAGATGATACTGTTGCGGCACTTCTCAGAAAAATTGAAAAGCCTGTTATTGTTGTTGTTAACAAGGTTGATAATAACGAAAGAAGAAATGAAGCTTATGAGTTTTATTCTTTAGGATTTGATAATATCTTTTTTGTTTCTTCAATGAGTGGATCTGGAACTGGCGAAATTTTGGATAGAACTGTCGAAGTTTTTAATTTAAAACCGGAAGAAGAAGAAATAGAAGATGTCCCTAAATTTACAATAGTTGGTCGTCCGAATGTTGGCAAATCATCATTTCTGAACGCATTAGTAGGAGAGGAACGTAATATTGTTACTGCTGTTGCCGGAACAACTAGAGATACAATCAACACACGTTATAAGAAATTCAACAAAGATTTCTTTTTAGTTGATACTGCAGGTCTAAGAAAACGTAGCAAACAGATGGAAAACGTTGAGTTTTATTCTGTTATGCGTTCTATTAGGGCAATTGAAAGCGCAGATGTTTGCTTTTTAATTATTGACGCAACTTTAGGTATTGAAGGTCAGGACTTGAATATTTTTAGATTAATTCAAAAAAACCACAAAGGGCTTGTTATTCTTGTTAATAAATGGGATTTAGTTGAAAAGGATAATCATACTTTGAAAGAATATGAAAAAGCTATTCACAAAAAAATAGAGCCTTTTACCGATGTGCCAATCATGTTTATTTCTGCTTTGACTAAACAAAGAATTTTTCAGGCTTTAGAAATGGGAGAGGCAGTATATGAAAATAGAAGAAGGAAAATAAAAACAGCTGAGTTAAATACTTTGATGCTTGAAGCAATTGAAAATACTCCACCGCCTTCTATTAAAGGAAAATACATCAAAATAAAATACGTAACACAATTACAAACCTATTATCCGGCGTTTGTGTTTTTTGCCAATTTACCGCAATATATCAAAGAACCTTACAAAAGATTTTTAGAAAACCAACTTCGTAAAAATTACAATTTTAATGGCGTTCCAATTGAGATTTTTATACGAAAAAAATAATTTACATAATTCTATTTCCGCTATTTTTAAAACCGTCTTATAGGCATAAAAAATGTCATAATAGTTTTGCAAATCCGCAATAGAAAAACAACAACAAATTCAAGGCAAGACTTATCAATTATTTTTGAATTCTTTCCAAAAAACAAGGGTTTCAATGAAATATATTATTGTGCCCGTTACAAATTAAAATATGACATTTAAAGATTTACAAATCATAGAGCCGATTTTAAAAGCTCTTCAAAACCAGGGTTATACAAAACCTACAGAAATACAGGAATTATCTATTCCTATTTTACTTAACAATAAAGATTTACTTGGCTGTGCGCAAACAGGTACCGGCAAAACAGCTGCTTTTGCTATTCCAATTTTACAACATTTATATAATGAAAAAGAAGTAGGAAATAACAAACGAAAAATTCAAGCTCTTATCGTAACTCCAACTCGTGAACTTGCTATTCAAATTGGCGAAAGTTTCACTACTTATGGGAAATTTACCGGAATAAAAAACACAGTTATTTTTGGCGGAGTTAAACAACTCTCTCAAACTGACGCTCTTAAAAGAGGTGTTGATGTTCTTGTTGCAACGCCGGGTAGACTTTTGGATTTAATTCAACAAGGGTTTGTTTCGTTAGGAAATGTGAAATATTTTGTTCTTGACGAAGCAGACCACATGTTGGACATGGGGTTTATTCATGATATTCGCAAAATTGTAGAAAAATTACCAATTAAAAGACAGTCTTTGTTTTTTTCCGCAACAATGCCACCAGAAATTATCAAATTATCAGGTAATATTTTAGGAAACCCCGAAAAAGTGACAATTAAGCCCGAACAAAAAACGGCTGAAAAAGTTGAACAATCTGTTTATTTTATAAATAGAAAAAGTAAAACGAAATTGTTGATTCACATTTTAAATTCAGAAAAATATGAGTCTGTCCTAATTTTTTCAAGAACAAAACATGGAGCTAATAAAATTGTAAAATCTTTGGAAAAAACAGATTTTAGAGCATTAGCAATTCATGGTAATAAATCACAAGCAGCCAGACAATTAGCCTTGAAAAATTTTAAAAACGGGAATATTGATATTCTTGTTGCAACAGATATTGCAGCTCGCGGATTAGATATTTCAGAACTTTCGCTGGTAATAAATTTTGACTTGCCTAATGTTTCTGAAACATATATACACAGAATTGGAAGAACAGGAAGAGCAAAATTTAGTGGTATCGCAATTTCTTTTTGTGACTTGGAAGAAAGACCGTATTTGAAAGATATTCAGAAACTTATAAAACAGGAAATTCCTGTTGTTGAAGATCATCCTTTTGCTAATGAAGAACCCGAAGAAATTCAAAAAACGGTTACTCAACAACAAAATAGAGCATTTACCCCAAGACCTAATCAAAATAAAAGTTTTGGAAATAATAGCAATAGCAGAAAATACAAGTCTTCAAGACCTAGTAGTAGAAATAAATAGGTGCTTGATATTTATAAAGTATAAGTTTAAATAATTAAAATATAAAACTGGTTTTTAAATGATTACAGTTTCAGATCTAAAAATACAATTTGGTAAAAGAATATTATTTCAAGAAGTAAATATGAAATTTACCGAAGGAAATTGTTACGGAGTAATAGGCGCAAATGGTGCCGGAAAATCTACTTTTTTAAAAGCAATCGCCGGAGAAATTGATTCTCTTTCAGGACATATAAGTCTTGGACCCGGTGAACGTCTTTCAGTTTTAAGTCAGGATCACTTTGCGTTTGATGAGTTTTCTGTATTGGATACAGTTATGAAAGGTCATTCGCAACTTTGGGACTTAATGCACGAAAAGGAAAAAATATATGCAAAACCTGATTTTTCAGAAAAAGACGGTATAAAAGCTGCCGAATTGGAGGATAAATTTGCAGAAATGAACGGTTGGAATGCAGAAAGTGATGCTGCAAAGCTTTTGAGCGATTTAGGAATTAAAGAAGAATTTCATGGAACGATGATGAAAGACATGAGCGGAAAACAAAAAGTTAGAGTTTTGCTTGCTCAGGCTCTTTTTGGAAAACCTGATAACTTGCTACTTGATGAGCCAACCAACGACCTCGATTTGGAAACGGCTATGTGGCTTGAAAATTATCTTTCTAATTTTGAAAATACTGTTTTAGTTGTTTCGCACGATAGACACTTTTTAGATGCAATTAGCACTCATACAGTTGATATTGATTTTGGTGAAATTAACTTATTTGCAGGTAATTACAGCTTTTGGTACGAAAGTAGTCAGCTTGCTTTAAGACAGCAACAGTCTCAAAACAAAAAAGCAGAAGAAAAACGAAAAGAATTACTAGAATTTATTGCCAGATTTAGTGCAAACGTAGCAAAATCGAAACAAACTACAAGTCGTAAAAAGATGATTGAAAAGCTTAATATTGGAGATATTAAGGCATCAACCAGAAAATATCCGGGAATTATTTTTGTGCCGGAAAGACAAGTTGGCGATAAAATTTTAGAAGTAAATGGGCTTTCAGCTTCTGTTGACGGACAAATTTTATTCAAAAATGTGGAATTTTACGCAAGTAAAGACGAAAAAATTGTTTTTATTTCAAAAGATTCCAGAGCAATGACTGCACTTTTTGAAATAATAAATGGAAACTTAAAACCTGATTCGGGCAGTTATCAGTGGGGACAAACAATTACTCATGCTTATTTACCTTTGGATAATTCACTCTTTTTTGAGAGTAATCTGAGTATTTTCGATTGGCTTTGTCAGTTTTCAACAAATACAGATGAATTGTACATTAGAGGTTATCTTGGTAAAATGTTATTTACAGGAGAAGAAATAGATAAAAAAGTAAATGTTCTTTCCGGAGGTGAAAAAATACGTTGTATGATTGCCAGAATGATGCTTTCAGGCGCAAATGCTTTGGTTTTGGATACTCCAACAAATCATCTTGACTTGGAATCTATTCAGGCGTTTAATAATAATCTGATAAAATATCCCGGAAATGTTTTTATGGCTTCGCATGACCATGCGTTTATTCAATCTGTTTGTAATAGGGTGATTGAGCTTACTCCCAATGGAATTATTGATAAACTAATGAGTTATGATGACTATATTACAGACGAAAAGATAAAAGAACAAAGAGAAAAAATGTATAGTTAATATTATGAACGGGAAAAACAGAAAAGATATTCAGATTGGTCAAACCGTAGAAATTGTTTTAAAAGCAGACCAAAGAACAGGAGAACTAACAGAAGGAATTGTAATGAAAATTCTCACAAAATCTCCAACACATCCTCACGGAATAAAAGTTATGCTTGAAGATGGACAAGTTGGGCGTGTAAAAAATATTATTTCCTGAAAAATATTTTCATAGTAAATATCTGTAAATTGAATGTACATAACACATTGGAAATAAAGACTTAAAACTCTGATTTATTAGAGTAATAAAAGTGAAAGAATAGATTTTTAGAAGCGGATCTTTTTAAAAGTGTCGTTTTTATTTTTTTATTCTTATTTTTTTTCATTTTCTTTACCTCTGAATATTAACCAATTTAACAAAACATTACTATGAGAAAAATTAAATTTTTTGCTTTTATCAGTTTTGCTATGTTGCTTTTTGCATGTGGAGGAAGTTCAGATAGCTCAAATAATGAAGATGAAACAACAGATGACAAAAATGTTACAACTGTAGATAATGAATCAAATGATGTAACTTATCAAGAAAGCTGCGGTTTTCCAATAGAAAGTGTTGAAGACTTTTTATATTACACTGTTCCCGATGGAATGCCTTCAACTTTTGAAAGTAACGATGGTATTTACGTGTTTTTTAGAGAAGACGGAACAATGGCAGGTGGCGGTCCAACAGGCGAAGAAAGTATGTGGGAGGCTGATTGGTCGTTTCAGCCCGGCAATCCAACCGGTGTTATTGTAATTGATATAACAATGCAAGCCACAGATCGTACTTACGAAATGGGAGGAGCATACAATGTTGAGTTTTTTCCAGATGATGCTGCTTTAATCTTTAATTGTGTAGATTTTATAAGGCAAGATTATTAGGAAGAAAAAATATATTTTATAAAAACTCAAATTTAGGACTTAAAGTTCTAAAATTTGAGTTTTTTTTTAAAAGAATATTAGCTTAATTGCAGAAATTAGAATAGCTACAAGTAAAAAATAGCGAATTAATGGTGCGCCTTTTTTTACAGACATAACAACAGCTAACCTTGCACCAATCATAGAGCCGGCACCTAATAATAATCCTAACCCGTAGTTTATTTGGTTATTATATGCAAAAATGAGAATTGTAATAGGAATGTAAAGAAGGACGATAAAGTTTTTAAGAGCATTTGCTTTTACCAAATCGTAACCCGCTCCAAGAACGAGAGCTGCAAGCCAGAAAAAACCCACACTTGCGTGCAAAAAACCTGCATAAACTCCTGTTGTTAGAAATAGAATAAACATTAGAGCTTTGTTCTTTTTTTCTTTATTTTCGCTTGGTTTTAGCCATTTTTTAGGGTTAAAAAGCAGTAAAATCAACATTCCTACAAGTAAAGACGCAATGATATAATTTAAAACTTCCGGTTTAGTTTTAACAGCAATTAAAGCACCAGCGATTGCTCCAATTGTTGCAGGAATTGCAAATTGAGCACCTTCGTTAAATGTGAAAACTTTATTTTTTTTGAAACCCGAAACAGCCGAAATACTCTGCATAAAAATTGACAGTCTATTTGTTCCGTTTGCGGTATTTGGGTCAAGTCCCAAGAAAATTAGCAAAGGTAGCGTTAATAATGAGCCACTTCCGGCTATTGTGTTTATAAAGCCGGCTAAAACACCAATAACTACAACTAAAATGTAAATCCACCAGTCCATTTCTAATTCAAAATTTCATTAATTATTTCTTCAATAATATTTTCAGTTGCAAATTGACGAAAAGCTATATATTCACTTTGGGGATTATCAAAGGCATGTTTCGTAAATTCTTCTATATGAAATTTTATTTTTTCAAAATTTGATTTTCTTACAGCTTCTTCAACACTTTCTCTAAATTCTTTTAAAATTTGATACCGCCATTTTTTTAAAGTTCTTTCTTCGTTAAAGTTTAAATGTTTTATGGTGTAATCGCATCTGTCATTTTTAGAAAAAATTGAACCATTTTTATCAAATTCAAAAAACTTAAAGAACTCTGCATCTTGTTTATTTTCAGGATTTAAAAGTTTTGGCTTTTCTAATTCGTTGTATTTTTGAGAGATTGTGTTTAAATTTTTAAAATCATTTTCATCAAATATTGCTTCTGTGCCTTCAATTTCAAAAACATCTAGTTTTCGAGAGTTACATGCAGAACAGCTTAACAGTAAATTATCCCAAGAATAGACAAGCCAATAATATTTACTTTTAGGACGAAAATGTTCTACTTGCAAACGTCTTTCTCTGGTTTCGCAATAAGCACATTTATCATTGTAAATATCTGATAATTTTTCTTTTATATCCTTGTATTTATATCTGTCATCAAAAGAACCTTTGTTTTTAGCTGTAAAAACTGATTCATTTATTGTTTGAGAATTTGGATATTTTTTTGCTTTTATTATTTCAAGTCTTCTTTTTTGAGTTGTTAGGCTTGTTTTTGGACAGTTTTTATCCTTATCGTATTCTAATGGATTTTCTTGAGAAATATACAACGAATCAGGAATATCTGTCAGGTCTTTTTTTATTCTAATCATCGTGAACTATATTTTTCAATTGCTTTTTTAATCAAATTGTCAATTTCTTTTTTAGGAATGTTGATTTTGCCTTCTTTTTTCATTTGTTCGATATCAGCTCTGACTTGTCTGTGAATTTTTGCATAATAATAATCGTCATCTGTTTCAAGATTACCATTCTTGTATGTTTTCATTCGGGCATGTGATAAATCGAAAAGTGGCGAAGTCGCAACAACGTTTGACATAGCATTTTCAAATTCTTTTACGTCATAAGGTTCGCTGATTTTTACAATATTTTGTTGATGTTCTTCTGAATATTCTTTGTATAATCTATAAAAAACAGCATCTTCTCCGGCTCCTCGAATAACATCGTGGCTGTGAGTTGTAATAAACCATTGAATTTTTGGAAACCAACCTCTAAGTTTTGTCATTATTGAATATGCCCATTTCGGGTGCAAATGTAAATCTATTTCATCTACCAATACAACTCCTTTGAAATCTTCTGTCCTTTTTGCATTAGGCTGAGAATCTGCAAGTTTTACAATTAAATCTGAAACCCAAATTAAAACACTTTTATAGCCATCTGATAATTGTTCAAATTCCAATCTTGTTCCTTTTTCGGTAAAAACAACACCTCTTGGACTAACATCAATTTCAACATTATTATCTAGAATACTTTTCAGAATTTCAATTGCAGTTTTTAAAGGGAAAGGACTATCATAACCTTCTTTGCTTTCAAAATAATCCAAATTTTTCAACCAATCTACAGGGTTATTTAATTCAATTCTGGTAGAAAATAAGGTCATGAAACCATATTTGTCTTCTCTTTCTTCTTCTTTTCTGCTTCTGTTAACACCATAAGCAAATATATTTTTGGCAAAATTTAAGTCAAAAGCATCATATTCATTTTTTAGATTATCAAAAGCTTTGAAATTAAAAGTATTATTAAGACTGAGGTATTGAAGAGCTTCACTAATAAGCGTTTTATCTCCGTAATCCTTTAAAAAACTTTGTTTTAGAGATAATAAAATTGATTGTAAAAGAATAGTCTTTCCGTCTCCATTTTCTCCAAGAAAATAAACTTCTTTTTTCTTTATAAGGTTTTCAACTTTTATCTCTTTTAAGCTAAAATAATTTTGAATAAAAATACTATTAATGCTTTCTATTATTTTCCCGTTTTTTTTCACAAAATCATTCTCGTTAGTCTTAGAAAGTTCTCTGTATTTTTCAAAATATTTTTTTGCTTTTTCTGTATCATTGAACTCTTGGGAAAGTAATAGAGATAGGTTTTTATATGCATTTTCAAAGTTTGGATTACTTGCAATTGTTTTTTCATAAAAAAACTTTGTCTTTTCGAAGTCTTTATATTCTAGGTGATACAATAAAGCTAAGTTAAAATATGCCTCTGTAAAATTTGGGCTTAATTCTATGGTTTTTTCGAAGTATTTTAATGCTTTTTCATTGTCTTTATCTGTTAAATTGTATCTGTAATAAATCCCTAAATTATAATAAGCACCAACTTTCTTTTTATCTAGTATTATTGCTTCTTCAAAAAACTTTTTAGCTTCTTCGTGTTTTTCATTATCATAAGCGTCAATTCCCTTTTCAAACAACTCCTGCGCCTTTTCTTTATCTGATTTTTCCATAATTTTCAATTTCTTAGCTGAAAACTATCATTAACGTAGGGTTTTAAACCCTACGTTAATGATAACGAATTACTTTTATGCAAATTTAGACAAAAAAAAAGAAAGAGAAATATTTCTCTTTCTTTTTCTTCTAAATATACCTTGATTGGTCAATTTCAGAAACTTTTTCCCATTGTTTCTCAATTTTATTCAATTTTTTCGGATTTGAAATGTAATATTCCATATACCCACAATCAACACAAACACAATAATCGAAAGAAGAAGTATTTAATGGACTTAACCTTATTCTTGCTTCTTCTATTGGAAATGGATTTTCTTTAAAATAAACATTTTCTGAACCACATTTTGGACATTTTCCTGATTTCATTTTTTATGAGCAAATTAAAAAAACTTTCAGAGAATTACCTGAAAGTTTTCCTAAATTTATGCTTATTTTTTCTAAAACTTACCGAGTTTCAATCCAAATGTAAATGTTCTCGGCAATAACGGGCCATAAACATATCCGGCATCTCTGTATATTCCCATATCAAAATCATCTTGATAACTGTTGAAAATATTTTTAACTCCAACGCTGAATTGAATCTTTGTTTCATTAGTGATTTTAATGGTTTGGGAAATATTTATTCCGGCATCGTAAAATGGTTTTGTTTCAACTAATTGGTCTTCTGTAATCAAATTACCGGCTGAATTTAAACCTCCTGCGAAGTGTGGAACATACATTTTTCCGGTGTAATTTCCTGTCAATGAAATACTTGTATTTTTGAATGGATCATAATAAATTACGGCATATCCGTAGCTGTTTGGTGATCTTGTGAAGTTTTTTGTAACAAGAGCTTCGTCTTCGCTCCATGGTTGAGCTACTTCGTATTCGCTTTTTTGAACTGTTCCTCCGAGCTGAAGTTCCAATTTTTTAGAAAATGCAAATTTGCTCTCAAAATTTATTCCTTGCACAAACGCTCCCGATTTTGCATTTGTCTTGTTCATTGTCATAATTTTGGTCTCTTCGTCAAAACTGAAATCGCTCGAAAAAGGATTTTTCAAGATTGTGTGAAATCCTTCGATGAGAATATAAGTTTGAACAAAATCGTAAATTTTTGTGAAATCAATCGACGCAGAATAAGAATTTGAGTACTCGGCTTTTAAATCGTCAGAAGTAGTGTGAATTATTTGTCTTGCGGCAGAAGTTTCGATGTGCAAATCTTCGTTGAAAATTTGAGGAGCACGATAACCTTTTGCGTAACTAAGTCTGATTTTTGAAATTTTGTTCAATTTAACCAATAAATTAGCCCTTGGCATAAAAACAGGTGTTACGTTTAGTCTTTTGTCAGGTACATCGTATCTTGCTCCAACCAAAAGTTTGAATTTGTTCAATTCCCATTCTGTTTGTGAATAAACTCCGGGCGTAATAAGTTGCTGATTAACAATAATTCTATCTTCAATTTGAGTATCTTCGTCATAATCGAAATAACCTAATTTTTTGTCTGTCAAACTTGTGTATGAATTTTCCGCACCAAAGATAAATTTCATCGGAGAAATTAGTACTTTGTCAAATCTGTGCGAAAATTGCATTCCCGAAACAAAAGAAAAATCTTCGGTTAAACCATAAGCAGATAAATCTTGCTCAGCTCCGTAGTAGCTGTCACGACCAGTATGCTGGCTTGTCAGAAAAACAGAAAAATTTGTTTTATAATTTTTTGATAAATAATCGTAAGTTATTCCGCCTCCCATGATGTCGTGATCAACTTGCTCGGTAATGTCCGAAAAATGAGGCAGTTTGTCGAATTTATTTCCGCCTCTGCGAAATTCCTGAATATTATGAAAATCAATAGAGATTTTGCTTTGATTTGTGATTTTGTGAAATGCCGAAAAACCGTAGGCATTAGAATTTATCAAAGGAATTTCCGAAAAATCATCGCTGTTTGCGTAATAAGGCTGACGATTTCTTTTTATCCCGAAAATAAAAAGTCCTGTTTTTAAATCATCTGACACCAAAGAAGTATTGAAACCTGCATTGTAATCGGGAGTTGTACCGTTTATCAAAGAAAGTCCCGAATTTATCTGAAAACTGTTTGAAGTTGGTTCTTTTGTAATAATATTTACAGTTCCGGCAATAGCATTTCCACCGAAAAGAGCAGAACCACCGCCTCTTACAATTTCAATTCGGTCAATCATTTGAGCCGGAATTTGTTCAAGTCCGTAAACACCGTTCAAAGCACTAAAAATCGGACGACTATTTATCAAAACATGAGAATACGCACCTTCCATTCCGTTCATTCTCAACTGACTAACTCCGCAATTTTGGCAATTTGTTTCAACTCGGAGTCCGGGTTGAAAATTTAAAACATCTACTCCGCATACAGCCCCTGAATTTGAAATTAGTTTTGTGGAAATTACATTCACAAGCATAGGAGCTTCGGCTCTATTCATTTCTGTTTTATCGCCGGAGACTATAACCTGCTCAATGTTAATATTGTCGGGTTTTAGTTCGAAATTTACCTCAAAAGTTTGTTTTTGTTTAACTTCTATAGTGTATTCTTCGCTGATGAAACCAAAGCTTTTTACTAAAATTGTAATTTTCCCGACAGGAATATTCGCCATTTTGTAATGCCCTGTAGCATCAGTGTATGTAGCTAAATTAGTGCCTTTTATTATAATTGCAACATTCGGAAGATGTTCTCCTTCCGAAATTACATGTCCAATCAAATAGGCATCGGTTTTATTGGTATCAGGCATATTATCCGCAAAAATTACATTGAATGATAATAGTAAAATAGAGAAAAGGATTATTTTTTTCATTTTAATTTATGATTTAAACACAAAATGTGTGTAGTTTGAATAATTGCATGTTGATTTTCGGATTTTACATGCAAATTTTTTATACTAAAAAAGAGTGTGAAAGTTTTTTCTAAAACAACTTTCAACTTTTAACATTCAACTTTTATCTGATAAGGAGGAGCGCGGTTTGATTTATAAAAAGAGTGAGGATTGCTTGTTGTTTGTATAAATTCAAAATGCTTAATTTCTACAAAAAAAAGCAAAGTAAAAGCAAAAGTAAAAGATACAACTTCTGACGAAAATGTATTAAAAACACTGGCGAACAAAGAAAATTCTTTTGCGGTGTGAGTATGTTTTCCGTCATGGCTGTCTTTAGAAAACGGGTGAGAGTGAGTTATAATCTGCCCGTTTGGTAATACGTGAACGTGTTTGTTGGTTTGATTATTGAAAAATAAGGCGATTGTTGCCGGTAAAAGCAACATCACAAAAACATGTCTTATTTTTCTGAAAACGTTCATCAACTAATTTTAATGCAAAAAAAATAAAATTTTAGGGGAAGGCAAATACCTAGAGGTTGGTATTTAAAGTATTTTTTATATTATTCATTTTACTATAATCATTTTGTCTTGTTGAATAATCAAATTGAAAGATAGTTGAAATATTAGAAATAAAAAGTATTAGGATTATTATTTTTTGCATGAAATATTTTATTTGTTGTTTCAAATTCTCAAAATTACACATTATCTCACCAAACACAAAACAACTTTCAATATTCAAAAACAATCCTCTTAGCATTTACAGACTTTTTCTTATTTTTGCCAAACACAAAGAATCTAACTTTATAAACTTTATAACTTTATGAACAATACAACTCCTATCTCAATTTCAGAAATAATCGATCTTGCTATTCGCGAAGATTTGGGCGATGGCGACCACACAACTTTATCTACAATTCCGGCAAATGCCGAAGGTTCTGCAACTTTGCTTTCAAAAGACGAAGGAATTTTAGCTGGTGTGCAAGTTGCAAAAACAGTATTTGAAAAAATCGACAGTTCATTAGAATTAGAAATTTTTATGAACGATGGAGATGAAATCAAAAAAGGTGATAAAATATTCACTGTCAGCGGAAAAGCTCAGTCAATTCTGCAAGCTGAACGTTTGATGCTTAATTTTATGCAAAGAATGAGCGGAATTGCAACTCAAACCAACAAATACGCAAAATTAATTGCCGACTTACCTACAAAAGTTCTTGATACTCGCAAAACTACTCCCAATATGCGTGTTTTTGAAAAAATGGCAGTTGAAATGGGCGGCGGAATGAACCACAGAATGGGACTTTACGATATGGTGATGATTAAAGATAATCACATTGATTTTGCCGGAGGAATTGAACAAGCAATTATTAGAGTGAATAACTATCTTAAAGAAAAAAACAAA
>JAFGUD010000549.1 GCA_016938685.1 Bacteroidales bacterium
AACCGCCGAATACGTGACCCGTACGTTCGGTGGTGTGAGAGGCTCTCCCCGTCAGTTTATTTGGCGGGGCGGTCTACTCGATTGGCATTTCGTTGTTATTGTTTTCTTCTATTATCATTAAATATTATCACTATAAGGCAATGATTTTATATAATTTTCCATAAACAACCAGTCAGGATTTCCATCTTTTGTTGCAGGAAGTTTAATTATTTCATTTTGGAATTTGTTCAAAAATGCTTTACGCCCAAATTTAAACTTGTATTGATTTTGTTTCATTATAGTTGTTATGAATAACGCATTATACTTATTCAAGTTAGGATTATGGAAAGCGTAAATTTCATCAGACGCAGTAAACTCCCCACTAACCCAAAAAGCTGTTCCAAAGGTAGAATATACGATACAATCTTTTTCGACAAAAAGAGGATTCTCAATATTGTCAGTTAAACTATTATTGAACTCCGAGGCTGAATAATAAGGTGTTTCACCTTTAATTCTATCAGATTCTATTAAACGTTCACCGTGTTTAATTTTCGTCCACAATTTTTCATCAATAAAACTAAATTCTTTCCAATTTGTCATTTTTATTGGTGCATTTTGACTTTTATTATGAGTCCTTACCTTTTTAAATCGGACTTTACTTTCCAAAGATTTTATATACTCTTCCATATATTCAAAATCTGGATTTTCTTCTTTATCAATAGGAAGGTAAATTCTTTCTTTTATTAGCCTGTCATTACTTATTTCTCGTCCAAAATTGTATCTATATTTTATCTTTTCAAATAATGGTTTGAGAAACATTGCAATATATTTAGTTAACTCTCTATTTTTTAACCAAATAACAGTAATATGGTCAGAAGCAACAAACTCGTAGTCGTGATAAAACAAATAACCTACACTTCCACTATTTGACAAGGTCATTTTGTTTTTATGAATTACCATATAGTCAGGTGGTGAAACATAATTATCAACTCCATTGTTAAGTGCTGTTGAAGAAATGTAAGCGATTTCACCAGAAATTTGATTTTGGGAAATCAATCTTCTTCCACGTTGGTAGTTGAAAACCTTTGTAAAATCAAAGTATTTGAATTTCTTATTCATCATGGTAATTTTCGTAATATGAACTTATTGCTCCTAATAATTCTGTTTCTGTTAAGTTAACATCCAAAATATTCAAGTCCTTTTTGGCTTGAAATATCATATAGTCGGAAATGGACTTAATAAAGTCTTTTTCTTCGAGTGTTGAATAATCTGTTTTACTGTGAGCATAAATTGTCCATTCGTCTTTGGGTTTTATTTTTGTACGAACAAGAGTAATGTCATTAGGAATAGAAGTTGGCTTTAAAGCTTCAAGTAATTGTTGTTCAATAGCTGACCATTTACCATAAACATCTGTTCTACCTTTGGTCTTGGCAAGCACAAAGCCATCGTCTCTTAAATCATAGAATACCACTTCATCGTTTTCGTAATCAAAACTTCTATTTGTTTCAAAAACGGCAATCGCTGTATGAGTTGAAGCGTTAGGCTGAAATAATTCACCAGGCATATTAATTACATATTTTAAGGTGTGTTTCTTTAGAATCTGTTCACGAACATTTTCTTCTTTAAAATAGGTAGATAATGGTGCAATTATAACCCCATATCGAGAACAATTATCTAACATTTTAACTAAAAAAGTAATTTCTTTTGGGGTTGGGTCATCTTTATTTTCCTTTCCGCTATATGGTGGGTTAATAAATCCGATTGTTGCCTTAAAATTGTCTAATTCAGCTTGTGCTTTAGCGTTTCTTATTGAATCATAATTAAAAATAGAAGATTTACCATCACCACGAAACAACATATTAGATAACGCACAAATATACATTGTCGGGTTTAGTTCAAAACCAAGCAATTGGCTCTCTTTAACTTTTTTAATTGCGTCATCTTTATCAGTTCTATTACTGTTATTAATTTTATTAATTAACGCATTCATACCAGCAATTAAAAATGCTCCAGTTCCACAACAAATGTCCACAATTTTATCGTTGTCTTTTATATCAATTAACTTAGTAAATAAAGTAGTGATATGACGAGGTGTTAATACAATACCTTTTTTAACATTTGAAACGCCTGCATATTTTAGAAATTCTTCATAGAATTTTCCAATAATATCATAGTTTGAATTAGTTGCAAACTGATTCTTGAATAATGGAATCACAGCAGTTTCCAATTCTATCAATATATCTTTTAAAATACTTGTGCTATTTAATGTTTGGTCGGTAGTTAAAAATGCTAACTCTGTACTCAAAGCCTGTAACTTTTCATCAGGAACACCTTCTATTCTCAAAACATTTTTTACAGTTTCTAATACCCGATTTATAATTGTTGTTGGCTGATAAGTCTTATAGTGGTCGGGAAAGTCATTTATGTAATTTTCCGAATTTTTCTCAACTTTATGCAAACAAATCATTAATGCAGAAAGCAATACAGGTCGTTTCTGAGAATCAACACTACGAAGCAAATTATTTATTTTTTTACTCGAACTACTTACTTTTGTAACAGCTTCTTCTTCATCTAATGAATTAAATAAAGCTAAAAACTGTCCTTCTGTCATAAAGTTCGTAACCTGATTGAGTGGGACAATTTTTTCTTGCTTAGTATCTACAGTATAACAATTAAATTTGTGCTGATATTCCAATAATAAATCACCACTTACAGCAATACCAAGTATCTTCCAATCATTAAAAAAATTTTTCAGTATATTTTTCAGATTGGAATTATAAAAACGGCTCAAATACCATTTAATCCCACTAACAGCACCTTTCTCTTTATCTGGATTTTCATGGTCTTTTATTGATGATTTTTCTTCAACTAATACCAAAAATTTATTATGAACATCAACAAAAATTCTATCTGGATAACCAACTTTCCAATTTTCTTTTTTTGAAGCGGTACTTAACACTTGCTTAACTTCATCAGTTAGTTTATTTGCAGTTTGACTATCATCCCAATCAGCAACATTGTATCCCAATGATTGTAATTTTTGGGTTACGCTTGGTGTAATATTTTTGTCTTTTCTTGCCATAATTAGAATTCTAATTTGCCTTGTTTGGCGTTAATATTCTTATAATAATTTGCTGTACTTTCTGCAACAACAAAAACATTGGCAGAACAATGATTTTTAAATGCTTCTTTTGCAAATTTGTCAGCAAAAAACAAATCACGTACTTTTTGTAAGTCTATTTCAAAAACTTCTGCAAGTTTTTTTAGTTTAGATATACTGAATTTTTGAGTGCCATTTTCAATTCGACTTATTGCACTTGAATTAATGCCAATTTTAGCTCCAAAATCGGTTTGTGTCCACTCCCTTTTCTCTCTCTCTGTTTTTATAAAATGTCCGAAACTTGCCATTTTTCGTAATTCGATTTTTTGATTTGATATATTTTTAGCAAATGTACAATTAATTTGCGAATTAATAATCAAGTTTTTTATTTTTTTTCAAGATTAAATGTTGGTTCGGAGTCTCTTTACAATGAATGCCAACGGTTGCAGCTATGTAGAGGACGGCAAGAGAATGTAATATCCAGTATAAGTTGATACTAAGACATATTTTAAGATTTGTTTTTAAATTTTCAT
>JAFGUD010000550.1 GCA_016938685.1 Bacteroidales bacterium
ATCTGAACAAAGTTGCCAAAAATTATTTTGAATATGCCGTTGCGGCCATTGATTCATCCTATAATGTAAGTGACTAATGTTTCGCATCCATCAATACATTGAAAATCAATAAAAAAGATGTAAAAAAAACAGCATAATTATTTGGTTAAAACACTAATTATTAGTAATTTAACAGTGTATCCAAAACACATAATTATGCTGCACAACAAAGATATTAAAAATATTCATGAATTGAAAACAAATTTTACCCACAGTTGGTTTGAAGTTGATTACTTATTAAAAGTAACTGAGATTTTTAAACTGTCAAAATTATTAAAAAGCTTCTCTGAATTAAAAAAGCAGGGCTATTCATTTACATATATCATATCAGTATTATTAATACTCCCTTTTATTGGTTTATCAAATATTCATCAAGCAACAGACAGGGATATAAAAGCCAAGAAGGATGTGTTTTATCGTTTGAAGAATAACCCAATCATAGATTGGCGTTCAATTATATGGATTTTTTCATTAAAATTTGTAAATCTTATAAAAGCGAAAACAACTCAAAACACAGGTGTTAAATGTTTAATCATAGATGACAGTTTTTTGGAAAAGACAGGTAAATATATTGAAAAGATAAGCAGGGTTTGGGATCATGTAAGCCGCAGAGCTTTATTGGGTTTTAAATTAAATGTACTCGGTTTTTGGGACGGGATTTCTTTTATACCTGTTGATTTTTCATTACACAGAGAAAAAGGAAAGAACAAAAACAAGCCTTTCGGCCTTACCAAAAAAGATTTTAAAAGACAATTCCAAAAAAAGAGAAATAAAGAGACAGCTTCATATGAAAGAATAAAGGAAGCAGATCAAACAAAGATAAAAACAGGAATAAAGATGTTTAAAAGAGCCGTAAAACAAGGTTTACAATTTGAATATTTATTAATGGACAGTTGGTTTACATGCAATGAATTTATAGAAGCAGTAAGAAATATAAAAACACAAACCGTACATCTTATTGGGATGTACAAAATATCTAAGACAAAATTTAATTTCAAGGGTAAGTTATATACATACAGCCAAATACGTAATTTATTAGGGAAGCCGAAACGCAACCGTAAAACCGGCTATTACTATTTAGAAACAGAGGTTTTACTTGACAATAAACCGTTAAAATTGTTTTTTTCAAGAAAAGGCAAAAGAGGAAATTGGAAAACATTTTTAACAACAAACACAAATTTGTCATTTATTCAAATGCTTAAAATTTATTCTATAAGATGGAGTATTGAGGTTTTCTTTAAAGAAAGTAAGCAATTGTTGTATTTGGGAAAAGAACAATCAAACGATTTTGATTCACAAATTGCTGCAATATCACTTGTAATGATACAATACATTTTGATTTCAACAAGGTTCAGGTTTGAAAATTATGAATCAAAAGGAGCGTTGTTTAAGCAATCGAAAGCAGAAGTAATCCGAATCAGGCTTTCTGAGCGGATATGGGGTTTGCTTATGGAAATATTGAAGATTGTAACTGAAATTTTTGAAAACGAAGATGAAGACGACTTAATGGAAAAAATGTTTAATAATGATAAATTATTTTTGAAAATTAATAATTTTATCAGAACAGCAAATTTGGCGGCATAGTAAAAATGGAAGTTGTATACAGCTGTTAATCTGAACTATACAAAAAACATCTTTAGCTAATAAGAGTAAAATCAGATAGTTAAAAAAGATGCGAAACATTAGTAATTAATAAATTATTCAAAGCATTTTCAGAGGGAAGTGCTCAGAAAGTTATTGAATCAGTTATTCAAGAAATGATTGATTATTCAAACACTCATTTAACATGTGAAGAAAACTTGCTGGAAGAAAAGAATTATGATGATAGAGAGTTTCATAAGTTACTTCATGAAGAATACAGAAAAAAAATTCATGAACTTTATCTAAGATCAAAAGAAGGTGAAATTGATATACACTATGAAATAATAGAA
>JAFGUD010000551.1 GCA_016938685.1 Bacteroidales bacterium
AATACAATTATGACGAATATAACAGAATAGCCGGACAGGAAGGGAAAAGTATTGTTTTTATTGATTATTCAGAAGATTATCCTGATTCTTCAGTCGTTTTTTTAACTTTGGAAATACCTCCTAACGCATTGGATAGCAACTATATCTTTAATATGTTTGAATTTTCAGATTCTATTCTAACAAATGAACTTGATAATGAATTTGAAATCAGAAATTCATCAGAATTTTTTTATTTTGTTGCCATACCTGAAAATTTTTGTTTTAGCTGTATGTTTTACGAAGATTTAGAACAAAACGGATTTGAAACTAATCATCATTTTTCTTTAATTGCAGCAAAAGAACTAATTGTAACTTATAAATTATCAAATTATACGGTTAAAGCAACTGATAAATTGTACAGAATTAAAATTCCAAAAACAGATGAGTGGGCAACCGGAAATATTTGGCTTGACTGGAACACACAAGGATTCCCAACAGGTTATAATAAAGCAGGATTAGCATATTTAATCAACGGAAAATGGACAATAGATTTCCAATCCGGAACAGGAAATTATTCTTTGAACAATTGGGAAGAAATTGTTGATTTTCAAATAAATGAGCAAAATAACACTATAATATTTAATATTTTAGACATGGATTATGCATATGTTCTAATACATTAACAACTAAACATTTATAACTAACTACAAAAAAAAGTAATTATATTAATATGAGTAAAATTTATCTGATACCCAATACATTAGGCAATACAAAAATAGATCTTGTTATTCCAAAACAAGTGCAAGAAATTACCAAAAGTTTAAGATTTTTCTTTGTTGAAAATTTACGTAGTGCCAGAAGATATCTTCGTAAAGTTGACCCAACATTCCCAATAGACGACAGCACATTTTTTGATATAGGGAAAGGTGCTAAACCTCAGGATATTAAAAACTATTTTAACGAATTAAAAGAAGATGCCGGAATTATTAGCGAATCCGGAATGCCCGCAGTAGCAGACCCGGGAGCTAAAATTGTTGGAATTGCTCGACAAAAAGGATTTGATGTTGTTCCTTTGGTAGGTCCTTCTTCAATTTTATTGGCTTTATCAGCATCAGGATTTAATGGTCAAAATTTTGCTTTTCATGGATATTTGCCTATTGAAAAAGGAGCTTTGATTACTAAAATTAAAGAACTTGAAAAAAGTAGTCGTAGATTCAATCAAACTCAAATATTTATTGAGACGCCATTCCGAAATAATACTCTTTTTGATGCTCTAATAAGAACCTGTAGCACTGCAACTCAACTATGTATTGCCAAAGAAATAACAACATCTGAAGAAGAAATTATTAATTTACCTATTTCTCAATGGAAAACTTATAAAATTGACATTACGAAAAAAAATACTATCTATTTATTACATAGTTACAGGTAGATTTTGTAGTGTTTTTTCACAGATATTTTGTAATAACCAATTTAATTTATCTATGTTAAAATTTTGAAGATGAAGCAGTTTGTGTTGATAATACTCGTTTTGTTACTAATTTCAGGTAATTCTTTTTCTCAAATTTTTCCTTTAAACCCGAATTATGCATTTGAAAAACAATTTCAGCATAATAGCCTTATTTTAAATATATTTCTCAATAAAAGTCAAAACCCTGA
>JAFGUD010000552.1 GCA_016938685.1 Bacteroidales bacterium
TCAGGGTTTTGACTTTTATTGAGAAATATATTTAAAATAAGGCTATTATGCTGAAATTGTTTTTCAAATGCATAATTCGGGTTAAAACAAATATGAACACATCTAATAAGATGCAAACAAAAAAAACCGACTCAATGAGTCGGTTTTTTTAGATTTCAATTATTATTATTGAATAATACTTTTGAAAGTTTCGTCTTCAAAGTATCTTGCAAATTCCATATCTTCGCTAGCATAAGCTTTAATAGTAGCATCTTTTTGAACAGCAGTTTTCAAGTTTGTGAAAACACCGTTATCATCGCTATTTTTAGCAGCTTCAACAGCTTTTAAGTAGAAGTAATATGCTTCTTGTGATTTAACACTGTTTAAAGTATTGATAGCGTCAGTATTGCTGGAATTTAAAGTTTGTGCAAGTGATTTGTTAAAAGAAGGAGTTGAACCAAATTTAGTTACAGCATCAGCATAATTTCCTTTTTTGATACAAATAACACCTAAGTTATAGTTAATATCATCACTTGGGTCGATTTGAGAAGCTTGTTTGAAATATTTCGCAGCATTGTCATAATCACCTTTTGCCCAATAAAGAACACCCATGTTGTTAATAACAGCAGCGTTGTTAGCATCAGCAGCTTCAGCTTTTTGTAGTTGAGCTTCTGCGTCATCAAGTTGGTTGTTTTTGATGTAATAAACACCTAAGTTGTTAAAACCTTTCCAATCTGAAGAATATTGAGTGTTATAGTTTTTGTAGATAGTTTCTTTATCAGCACCTTCTGCACTTTGAGCTCCGTAGAATAATTCAACTTGAGATAAATCTTTTGGAGTAGTTTTACCCATATTGATAAGCTCTTGTTGAGTTTTTTGACGAGTTTCATAAGTAGCAATAATTTCAGAACGACGTAATTTAGGTAAAATATCGTTTCTTAATTCATCATAAACGGCAGACATGTTTTTAATTTCTCTTTCGCGAACATCAGGATCTGAATACATAGAAAGAACACGTAAAATAACGTCTTTATCAGCCATGTTAGATTGTTGTACTGCATTTTTGAAACCTTCCCAGTCTTCGTCAGGAGTAGTTTCTCTTTTCATGAAATCGCTTTGGTCAGCACCTTCTACTTTAGCTTTTTTGAATTTGCCGGTCATAAATTTTTGAGAATTATCACCACGACCTTCAACAAGATTACTATTCAAATCAACTGGTCCGTCAGGAGAAGCATAACTTGCAATTGTAATATCTTGAAAAACGATATCTTTGTTCTCTTTTGCGTTTTTAACTGTTGTTAAAAATTCGTCAATTTCTGATTTCTTTTGTTCGTTACTAGTTAAGTTTTCTTTTTGAACCGGATAATAAAGAACAAGTGATTGTTTTTCAGTTCTTGATTTTGGTAAGTCTACTTTAGGAGTAACAGTTCTCATTAAACCTTCGCCTGTATTTCCTTGTGAACCATTGTCAACTTTAAGACCTTCGTCAACTAATTCAGGAGTTGTAATAATTCCTTCTCCTATTTTCACAGTACCAAAAGAGAAATCTTTTCCATTTCCGCCTTTGTTAGCAGCAATTTTTAATTCTAAATCAGACATTCTGTAAGCTACATCGTAAGGAATTTTATCTTTATATGTAAAAGAACCACCTCTGTCATAAGGTATTACAGGATTGTTGTCTTTTACTTTTTCTCCTTGTAATGTTTGACTTACCAAACCAATTTCGTTATTTCCATTATCAGATTTGATAGTTGGAGTAATAACTAAATAAGCTTTTTTGTTGAAATATTTTGCAGGGAAAGTAACATTAATTTCTACTTGCACAGAGTCTGCGTGCATTTCAAGTGGATTTGGGTTCACTTGATATTGTATCAAATTCGCGTTATCAACCATTTTACCAAGGCCACAACCTCCTAGTGCAAATACCAGCACTACTGCAATAAGTTGAAGAGTTAATTTTTTCATAATGCTTTTTAAGTTTTTATTATTAACAAATTTCTATTTTAAAACAATTTTACACAAAAGTAAATTTATTTTTTTTAATACAAAAGTTTTAAGTTTTTTTTTTGACGGAATTTGTTTTTTTTAGTTACCATATTTTAGTTTGAAAAAAATTATTGATTTTTCTAATCCCAATAAATTGTATTTTACAATCAATTTTATTTTTTAAAACCATATTTTTAAACAATTTGTAGAGTTATTCTATTGTTTTTTGTGGTGTTATAGTTGTAACACCTTTTGGATACTGATGATTAAAAATTAATTCCAAAAGCAACTCATAATCAGATTTTTCAGCCACAAAATCAAGATTTTCTGTATTTATTACCAAAAAACTAAAATCTGTTTGCTCTTTAAAATATGAAAAATAAGCATTTTGTACTTTTTCCAAATATTCGGCTGAGATATTTTTTTCGTAATCTCTTCCACGCTTACTTATGTTTTCCAGCAATTTTTTTATCGGCAAATGAAAATAAACGTACAAATCAGGTTTTGGAACTGTTTTATAAATTAAATCAAAGATTTTTCGATATAAATTAAACTCATCTAATTTTAGAGTATGTTTGGCAAAAATTAGCGACTTTGAGAAAAAATAATCCGAAACAACAAAATTGCTAAATAAATCGGGAGCTTGCAATTGTTTTTTTAATTGATCGTACCTGTCAATTAAAAATGATGTTTCCAACTGAAAAGCATATTTATCCTGATCTTCGTAGAATTTTGGTAAAAACGGATTATCTGCAAATTTTTCTAAAATTAGACTTGCGTTAAAATCTTCGGATACTCTTGCAGAAAAAGAAGTTTTTCCTGCTCCAATATTTCCTTCGACTACTACAAATTTTAAATTATGTTCGTATGGTTGCATGTTTTTGAAAATTTCTTGGCAAAATTAAAAAATAATTACAGAATGGGTTGAGATTTTTATCCAAAATTACTAATAATATTTGCAATTATAAATATAAACAAATGAAATTGAATTAGTTATAAAAATATTTTGTTGTTTTTTTAATTTGTAAATGAGTGTTTTTTAACAACAGATATAAGATTTATCATAAAATATTAACAGCCTGTTTATGAGCTGTTTGCAAAAAATTTATTGAATTGTTTGTGTCGATTAAAAAATTGGAAAATTATATAGTTTTATTTAAAATAAGGGAATTTACTAACGCATTTAATTATTACTCTATGAAAGAACCAGGTTAATTAATTTCATCTGTTTATTATTTTTTTATTTTCACAGGTACAGATACATTTTGCATGTCAAAATGAGCATGATAATCATCTAATTGTGTGTTTTAAAATGAATCATGGTCGTTTCAATTGGTCAAAATATTTTTTTTGATAAATATAATTGATTCATCTTGCTCTTGTTTTAAATTTCCAGATTTACACAAATGCTGTTTTCTACATAGCTGACTAAAATCATAAAAATAATGTGAAAAGAAAAAAAATATTATCTTTGTCTTTCGATTTTTAAAACATAAAAAAACACTTAATATATTGATGTTATGGCATTTGATATTGATTTAATCAAAAAGGTTTATTCGCAATATCCTGAAAAAATTGCAAAAGCACGAGAAGTATTAAACAGACCAATGACTTTTGCCGAAAAAGTTTTGTACACTCACTTATCTGAAGGCTCAGCCACAAAATCCTACAAAAGAGGTGTTGACTACGTAGATTTTGATCCTGATAGAGTTGCAATGCAAGATGCAACAGCACAAATGGCTGTATTACAATTTATGTTGTCCGGCAGAAAAACGGTTGCAGTTCCTTCTACAATTCATGCAGACCACTTAATTACAGCAAAAGAAGGAGTAGATATTGACCTTGAAATAGCAAACTCTAAAAATAAAGAAGTTTATGATTTTTTGCAATCGGCTGGTAAAAAATATGGAATAGGTTTTTGGAAACCGGGTGCCGGTATTATTCATCAAATAGTTCTTGAAAATTATGCGTTCCCGGGTGGAATGATGATTGGAACCGACTCACACACACCAAATGCCGGTGGACTTGGAATAGTAGCTATCGGAGTTGGAGGTGCAGATGCAGTTGATGTTATGGCAGGTATGCCTTGGGAACTTAAATTCCCTAAATTAATAGGTGTTAAATTAACTGGGAAACTAAATGGTTGGTCTGCTCCAAAAGATATTATTCTTGAAGTAGCTAAGATTTTAACCGTTAAAGGTGGTACAGGATATATAATTGAGTATTTTGGCGAAGGCGCAGAATCTTTTTCTGCAACCGGAAAAGCAACAATTTGTAACATGGGAGCAGAAGTTGGTGCTACTACTTCTTTATTTGCTTACGATGACAATGCTAGAAAATATCTTATTTCTACTGATAGACATGATGTTGCCGAAGAAGCAGATAAAATAAGAGAATATCTTCGACCAGACGACGAAGTTTATGCTAATCCTGAAAAATATTACGATCAACTTATTGAAATTAACCTTGATACATTAGAACCACATATAAATGGTCCATTTTCGCCTGATAGAGCTTGGACAGTTTCAGAAATAAAAAAGGCAGTTGAAGATAATAATTTCCCAAAAAAAATCGAAGTTGGTTTGATTGGTTCTTGCACAAATTCATCTTATGAAGATCTTACTCGTGCTGCTTCGGTAGTTAGAGATGCACTTTCAAAAGGATTAAAACCAAAAACAGAATTTTACATTTCTCCCGGTTCAGAACAAGTTCGCTACACAGCCGAAAGAGACGGTATTCTTGATGTTTTTAAACAAATAAATGCAATTATTCTTGCAAATGCCTGCGGACCTTGTATTGGTCAATGGGACAGAGAAGGAGCAGACAAAGGAGAGCCCAATACTATTGTAACTTCTTTTAATAGAAATTTTGCAAAACGAGCAGACGGTAATCCAAATACTCACGCTTTTGTTGCTTCTCCCGAAATTGTTACTGCTTACACATTTTCAGGTGATTTAACTTTTAATCCGCTAACAGATTATTTAGTAAATGACAAAGGAGAAAAAGTTAAATTGGCTCAACCAACAGGAATTGATTTACCTGAAAAAGGTTTTGATGTAAAAGACAGAGGTTTTGTTGCTCCTGCTGAAGATGGAGCTTCGTTGGAAATAGTTGTTAGTCCTGATTCAGAAAGGCTTCAACTTCTTACTCCTTTTGAAGCTTGGGACGGAAAAGATTACACCGATTTAAGTCTTCTAATCAAAGCAAAAGGAAAATGTACAACTGATCATATTTCTATGGCTGGTCCTTGGTTAAGATACAGAGGTCACCTTGATAATATTTCAAACAATCTATTATTAAGTGCAGTAAATGCTTTTACAGATTTGCCAAATACAAAAAATGTAGTGACAGGCGAATATGGAAAAACACCAGAAGTTGCTCGTTATTATCGTAACAACAAGATTGCAAGTATAATTATTGGTGATGAAAACTACGGAGAAGGTTCTTCACGCGAGCACGCAGCAATGGAACCTCGTCACATGGGAGCAAAAGTTGTATTAGTACGTTCATTCGCTCGTATTCACGAAACAAACCTTAAAAAACAAGGTATGTTGGCTCTTACATTTGCTAATCCTGTAGATTATGATAAAGTTCAGGAAGATGATAAATTTGATATTGTTGGTTTGGACACATTTGCCGCCGGTAAACAATTAAAAGTTGTTTTGAAACACAAAGATGGTTCTGTCGAAGAAATTATGGCAAATCACACTTACAACAAAAATCAAATTGAATGGTTCAAATACGGAAGCGCGCTTAATTTAATAAGAGCAAATAATTAATTAAGTTGAAAGTTCATAAAGTTGAAAGTTTTTCAACTTTATGAACTTAAATAACTTTATAAACCTTCAACTATTATGACTAATTGGTTTCAAAGAATGACAAGAGGGATTTTAACAACATCTTCGGAAAAGAAAGAAATTCCGGCAGATTTGTGGTATAAATGTCCCAAATGCAAAAAAATATTACCTCGAGAAGAACATGCAAGCAATTTATGTGTTTGTTCATGTGGCTTTCACGAAAGAATTTCTTCTGATAAATATTTTAATCTTTTATTTGATAATAAAGAATATACTGAATTAGATGCAAATATTTTTTCATCAGACCCTTTAAATTTTGTTGACCGAAAAAGGTACACTGACAGATTACAAGAAGCTTATCAAAAAACAGGATTAAAGGATGCAATTACTAACGCAGTAGGAAAAGTAGGAGGTTACGATTTGGTTGTTTCTTCAATGAATTTTGAATTTATTGGTGGTTCAATGGGATCAGTGGTTGGAGAAAAAATAGCTCGTGCAATTGATTATTGTATCAAACATAAATTTCCGTTGATGATAATTTCACGTTCTGGTGGCGCAAGAATGATGGAAGCGGCTTTTTCGTTGATGCAAATGGCAAAAACGGCTGCAAAACTAACACAATTAGCAGATGCAAAACTTCCTTTTATTTCTTTTATGACCGATCCGACAACCGGAGGAGTAACAGCTTCATTTTCAATGCTTGGAGATATTAATATTGCAGAACCCGGAGCATTAATTGGCTTTGCAGGTCCACGTGTGATAAAACAAACAATCGGAAAAGATTTACCCGAAGGTTTTCAAACGTCCGAATTTCTTCTTGAACATGGATTTTTAGATTACTTAGTTGAACGACCAAAATTAAAAGAAACAATTGCTTTGCAGTTGAAAATGTTTAGGGAATAAAGTAAAAAAATGCGGTTTTAAATTAAAACCGCATTTTTTTATATTCTAAAATCTAAACACCATCTAGATTTGAATCTCGTGGACTTTCAATTGAAAATATGAAGTCAATTGTTTTTTTAGCAGTTGGCTCAAGTTCAAATTTCCATGTAATTTTCTTTTCATTGTCGATTTTTAAGAAATCAGTATCTTCTTTATATTCAGGTGTAATCAACTCAACTTTAATGTCAGAATGCTGAGAAATTGGAATTTGGTTGTAATTAACAAATTTGTGTTTATGCTTTTTGTTGTTAGTGATAACTGTTTGATATTCAAACACAATGTTGCTTTTCTTGGAAATTAAACCTGTATTTTTTTCGTATCTTTTTACTAATTTATGCTCAACTTTTACACCTTCGTCAACTCCCAACGAAGCTTCAAATTCTTCGGTTGGAGCAATCAGTTTAAGACTGGAATTAGCAACAAAACTGCCATCTAAAAAGATGTTACTTTCACCGGGAAGAAAAGGATATTCAGTTGTGTTTTTTATTTTGGCTTTTAGATAAGCATATTGCGAAAGTTTTGGAACAATTGCATAAGTAAAATCAGCAGAAAGTTCTTCGATAATAATATTTACTTTATGAGGCTGATTATCATTTAAAATTGTGACTTTATTCGGAATTTCAAACAAAACAGATGTAGCTCCGGTTTTTACTTCTGCTTTGGGCTTTTTCATTGGGGCTTCGTCTATAATATCTCTAAGCATCACTTCTTCTTCTTTTTCAACAATTCCACCTTCTTTTCTATTGTCCATTTTCATCTTTGCGCCTTTGGAGAACATTTTAGGAGTTACTTCGGCAGAAGGAGCTGGCAGAGGAATATAAAAACCAACCCTCCATGGTGATAATTCGGGCATAGTTCCAGAAACATTAACCTGAGCAGTTGAAATAGCGAGTTTTACGTTTTCCCAAATTTCGCCGGTGTTTTGAGTTACTTGTGCTTTATATTCAATGCTAACTTTTTGATTTTCAGACGATACTCTCAAATCGTACAAAGGAGACCAGTATGCTCCATAAACGATATAAGTCAGTGAAAAAACAAGCTCCTCTTTTGTGTTATTTGTAACGACTATTTCAACCTGATTTGTAGTTTTGTTTTTATCATTACCAAGCGAAGATATTTCTTTTTGAAGAACTTTAATTTTTTCAGAAAGTTCAACTTTTTGATATTTATATTCTCGTATTTTTTTTGAAATATTTTCGTTTTTTTGTCTGTAGAAATCCACCATTTTAATCCATTTTTCAGGATTTAATTCTTCATTGATTGTTTCTTTTTCAGCAACGTGAGTGGATTTTGCAATTATTTTTTCAACAAAATCAAGTTCTTTTACTTCCAGATTAATATTTTCGTCAATTAGCTCAATCTCTTTTTGTATATCTATCATTTTTTTAAATAATTCAGCAACTGCTTCATTTTGAATTTCATGATGAAATACTTCTTTAAATTTGATGTCATTCAAAACGGCATTGCCTCCACCACCTTTAACTTGAATACTATTTTGATCTATTTTTTTTGGCAAATCCGAAAAAACAACTGTGTTTTCTCCTTCTGGTAAAGAAATTTTTGCTATTCTGGTAATCTGTGCTCTATCGCTATAAACAGTTACATTGCTGATTATTGATTTTAATATTTCCATTGTAAAATAGTTTTTTTGTTAAAGTTAAAAAATGAGAAGTTGTAAATGTAGAGAAAAGAAAACATTTTTCAAATAATTATTTGATGAGGGAAATGAATTATGTTAACATTTGATTAAATCATCAAAATCTATTTCTCTACTAATTGAATAAGTCCATAACTACCGTCAACAAGCCAGTTCTTATTCTTTTGTGATATTTCTTTTATTTTATCCATTGGAATATTAACCAATACCTCTGACTTTAATGTTCTTATAATTAAAAAGTTTGTTGGGAAATATTTAGAAAGCAAACGAATATCCATGACGAAAGGCCAATGTCTGTCTCCAATTAGTCTGCGATAATTCAGATCACCCATTATTATCACAAGATGAGAACGGTAAAGTTTATTTTTAATTCTATCATCGGAAGAAAAGAGAATTGGTTCTGTCCAAAAATCATCTACATGTATTTTAAAACTTTTACCCAAAAAAGAAGTCAGCTTTTCCGAGATGTAATTTAAATTTTTATCATAATGTTTAGCAAACATCATCATCATGTAATCAACGTCAACTTTTGTTGTATCAGAAACAAAAATAGGGTGTTTTTTTACGTGAAAATTAACATCTTTTACAAATTCATTTTCTAATAAATAAAAAGCAAGAACTAAAGTAGCAGCGAGTTCATAACCTGAATTATCAAGAACAAAATCAATTTGATAACAATTATCTTTAATGAAATTATATGTTTTTTTGCTATCATTTATTAAAACATTATCCTTGTCACTGTTTGTACTTGAAGAAAGCATTGATATTTGACTTAAATCACCTTCTCTGTTACTCCATAATAAATTCAAAAAAATATTATCCCAAATATCCTCATTTTTATTGTTTTTATCAAGAATAAAACTTGCTAAATTCACTAATGAATTTGCCGCCTTCTGTGCACTTTGTTCTTTTTGAATATAAAAAGGGTCAATTTTAGACTCAAAATAGTTTGAAAACTCTAATATTTTCCAATAAAAATAATACTCTGTTAACAAAAAAGGAACATCAAAAATACTTTCGTTTTTATATTTGTCAATGTATTTATTAAACATTACTATATCCTCATGATTCTCTTCTAATAATTCAATTCTTTTAATATCTTTAAGAACATCTAATTTGTGTTTATAATTCAAATTATTGTCTTGATTATATAAATTTGAAATTATTTTAGGAAATCTTCTTTCTATTGTATATGTAGCAAAGGAGGAGTTAATTCCTATAATTTCTTCGTAAATATTTTCGGGAAGTGTGCTGTTGTCTATTCGGAATTTATGTTTGGCACTATACCACAAACTATTAAAATGCTCGTTCAAATATTCATAAAATTCTGGTGACTCTTCATCCAATAAAAGCACAATTGCCTTTTTTGATTTCTGATGACTTGTATAAGGTTCAAATATAATTTGGTTGTCTACTCTTATATATCCAAAATAAGGCATATCATCAAAATATCTATGTTCAAATGTTGAATCATTTTTAAAGAATTTTTTTTCATTTTCTTCCTTCAATTTATACAAAGTATTCGGCAGTTGAAATTTAAGAATATTAGTAAATTTATTGTAGTCAGAAGAACTATGTGCTCCTAATTTTGATAGTCTTATTTTCATAAATTCCGAGTTGGGGTCAATTGTTAAAAATCTAATTGTAATACTTTCATTTATGAGTTTGTCTTTGAGAATATCAATCAGTTCTACATATACTTTTTCTCCTGTAATAGAAATAATATCAATTCTTTTTTTTGCAGATTTTAATATTTTATGATAAACTTTATTGTTGTATGCCTCGTTTCTTTCACCTAGTACTCTTATAAATTGGTCATTTTGCTCTATTTCATCAAATATTTGAGGCTCTTGTAAAGTATTTATTTTAACATTTTTAATGTTGATATCAAATATATTCATCATCATATTAATAATATCTTTATTTGGATTTGGTGGACAATATCTCATATAAGTACCCCAACTTTGAAATCTTCCTGGTTCTATAAACTGAATTAAAGCTTTTCTTTTCTCGTCAAAACTGATATCATAATTGCCTTTTAAATCTAACATGTTCTTTTTGAAATAGTTAAAAAGAACATCTATTTTGTCTTCTGTAATATCACTTTCTCTTAGCATTCTTTCTACTTCTCTGAAAAAAAAGTTTTTACTGAGTTTTTTTTCGTTTTCAAATTGAAATTTTTGTAATAATTTTTTTTGTAAAATAAGAGTGATATTCCCGTCCATAAAAGTTATTTTAAAGATAATTTTATACTAAAAAAGATATCCTGAGATATTCACACCAATAAAAAGATAATTACAGATATCTACATAAATATCTTGTATTCAGTCAAATATCTCTTTTTATTTGTTCTGTCAAACTAATTCAAAGCTATAATAAATATTTAAAAATTAAAATTATGAAAACAATTAATAATAAAGATCCGACATGAATTATTTAACACAAAAAATATTGTAAACTTAATAAAAACAACAATTATGAAAATAAAATTTATAACAGTACTTGTCATTCTTAGCTTTTTATCAGCAAAAATAATATTGGGACAACCAAAAAATATTATTTATTGGAGATGTTCTTTATCATACACAGCAGGATATAACATCCCGATTAATTATTTTTCAAAAAAAGCATTTGCTAATTCACCGGCATTAACTACTTCAATTGGTTTTAACTCTGGGAGATTTTCGTACTCAAATCTTTCGATAGAAATTGGAAGTTATAATTACAAACAACTAATGAGCTCTATTTTTATTTCACCAATTAGTTATAATCACCTTAAATTTAGAGATGGAGCATTTAAAAAAGTATATACTAATATTCTTTCAATCGAACCATTTTTTGGGTATAGTCTTTTAGGAAATCCTAAAGATTTCAAAATTTCAAATTACTACGGTCTATCTATTCACATCAATTTTTTAACTTCAAAAATCAAAAAATCATGAAAAAATTCACTTATTTATCAATAGCAATTTTAATCTTTGTCAATCTTTTTCTAACTGAAAGCTGTAAGAAAATTGGCGATATGGAGAATCTTCCAATAATAGTGAATATTTATGCACGTGATTCTTCAGATTTATATAATTTGGAAAATGCAATAGTTGAGATACATCAAACTGAAAATCCAGATAGTTCTGTTTCAACAATACTCGGAACAACAAATTCAAAAGGACAAGTTGAAAAAGTCGTACTATTAGACGTCAACAGTAATTATTATATTACTGTTAAATGGAGGGATTATAGAGAAACGAGATTGATTCCGTCAGATTTGCTTCAAAAGATATCAACAGGAACATCTGATTTTCCTATTTCAATAGAGATTACAAAAGAAGTTATAGCGATACCAGTTATTGTTAAAGAAGAAATAGAAGATTCTTTTGGAAATATTATTATTATTTCTTCTGAAAATGCACGTATAGAAGTAAGAGAAAATGGTAATGAAAAACCAAACGCAAATAGTTTGACAGATTCTACTGGTATATATACCTATATAACAACAGACCTTGAAATTGGGGACTTCTTTGTGGCTAATGTATTCAAAAGTCCATTTAAAAATGGGGAGAGCGAAATTCAGGTTTCAGAAGAAACTGGGAGCGAAGATTTAAAATTGGTTGTTGTGTTGAAGAAGTAACAAAGCTTTAAATAAAAAACATAAAACAGATGAAAAGTTTTTTAGTTATTATTTTAGCCTCAATATTAATTTCGTTTTCAAAAGAAATATCAGAGAGAAATACTTTCACAAATGAATCATATATCATTCAGGTTGAACTATTTGAAAAATCAGAGGACTCATTAGGAAATATTTTGGCTATTCCTTCGGATGGTGTTTTATTAGGATTTAAAGAAAACATCAGAGTTAAACCAAGCCAAATTGCAATAACGGATTTAACTGGTAAAGCGGAATTTATTTTGAACCAAGTTGACCCTTCAATAGATTTCTTTACAATAACAGCATATAAAGAAGGATTTAAAGAACAAGAAGTCAGAGTAATTGCAGGAGATTTAAGAGAGGTTGGGTTTCAAAAAGTACAAATATTTCTTGAAAAAGATGATGGGCTGTAACTAATAGTATCACAACACCCACTCATCAACAAACTCTCTCAAGCAGGCATCGCCACCTTTTCTGGTTAAAATGATGTCTGCTTCTTTTTTTATTTCAGCTACAGCATCTGACGGACATGCAGATAAGCCGACTTGTTTGATAACTTCAAGGTCATTAATATCATCGCCGATGTATGCAACATTTTTAAGGGAAATTTGCAATTCATCGCACCATTTTTGTAAGATTTCAGGTTTTTTCCAAGTTCCTACGTAAACAAACTCTACGCCAAGTAATTTTGCACGGTTTTCTATAATTGTTGCATTTATTCCGGAGCTGAGAAAACCTACTTTGTAGCCATCTTTTACCAGATTTTTTATTGCCATTCCGTCTTTTGTGTTGAAACGTTTAAATTCGTCTCCTGCTTGTGTATAATACATTCCACCGTCTGTAAGAACACCGTCAATATCACATACAAGGAATTTAAAATCAAACTCTTCATTGATTTTTTCTGCTTTTGCTATATCTTTATTTATAAGCTCGTTGAGAGAATAATTCGTCTTTTTTACTAGTTTTATTGCTTTTTTCAACGAAATATCTTTTTTCTCCGATAAATCAGATTTATCAATTATTCCTTTACCTACAAAATATTTTATATTTTTTTTGAATGTTTTCATAATAATTAATGCGTCATCAGAAAATATATAATTGCTTATGCCTTTAATTTTTTTTCTGAAAGATTCTCAAATTCTTCTTTACTGAATTTTTTAGTGCTAAGATTATTTTCCATATTTTCAATAGCCCTTAAAATTCGCTCTTTATATTCCTCTTTGGTTTCATTTGACTCAATCACAGATTCGCCTGAACGAATTTCTATTTCTATAGCTTTATCATTTTCAAAAAGCCTTCTTTATCTCTCTAACAAGTCACTATTCAGTTCCTGAGGTGTTATTTTAATTGTTGTTATCATCTGTCATTTTTTACAAATATAAAAAAAATTACACAATTTTTCTACCAACTGCTTCTGCAACCGGTTTTATTGATTGTATTAATTTTGAAAATTCATCGTGTGTAAGTTGTTGTGCTGCATCTGATTTTGCAACTTTGGGATTTGGATGAGTTTCAATTAATAATCCGTCAATGTCCATTGCTACGCAGGCTCTTGCTAAATCTGGTACTCCATAAGAATAACCCATTGCATGACTTGGGTCAAGAATAATTGGCAGATTTGTATATTCTTTTAAATAAGCAACTCCGCATAAATCAAGTGTAAAGCGGGTTTTTGTTTCAAAAGTCCTTATTCCTCGTTCACAAAGAATTACGTTTTCATTTCCGGCAGACATTATAAAATCTGCAGTTTGAACAAATTCCTGCAAAGTTGCACCAAAACCGCGTTTTAAAAGAATCGGTTTGTTTGTTTTTCCGCATCTGTTCAAAATCCCATGGTCATACATAGCCTTTGCTCCTATTTGGATAACATCGGCATATTGAATTATTGCATCTACATGCGTAGAATCTCTAACTTCTGTAACAATCGTAAATCCATATTTTTCACGCATTCTATCCAAAAGTTTCAAACCATCTAAACCCATTCCTCTGAAAGTGTATGGCGAAGTGCGTGGTTTAAAAGCACCTCCGCGAAGACTTGTTAATCCGTTTTCTAATAAAAGTTGAGATGATTGTTCGATTTGGTCTTTCGATTCAACAGAGCAAGGACCGGCAATTACAATTGTGTTTCGGTGAGTTCCGCCGATTGAAATATTGCCGATTTTAACTTCCCGTTTTGGATGATATTTTACATCTGCCAACTGCATATCTGTTTCAGCAACAAATAGTTTTGACACATATTCTTCGTGTAGAGGTTCAACTTTTTTTATTTTTGATGAACCAACAAGAATGTACTCATTTTCTTTTTTTAGTACAAAAGCATCATAAAATTGTGCTAATTCCTGAATTTTATTTTCGTGTGTTTTAGAAACGTGTATTATCATAATTCTCCTTTTATTAAATTATTAAATCGTAATAATCCTTTAATTTTTCTGTCTTTGTCAACAACAGGTAAAAATTGTATGGGAAACGATTGTTTTTTTACAAATTTTATTATTTCTTGAACTGTGTTAATATCTTGAACCACAACCGGATTGTGATTTATTATGTCATTAGGATTTATGTGACCAATATTTTCAAAATTTTTGATTAAAGCTTTTCTAATGTCGGCGTTGGTAATCAAACCTGATAGTTTTTTATTATCATCTGAAATGATTGCTAAACCCATTCCATAATCGTCAATTTTTTGCAAAAGCTCCAAAAAAGTAAAGTTATTTTCTTGCAAAATAGGAATTTCTTCATGTTCCAACATAAAATCTTCGGCTGTGTATGTTGAACTGATTTCATTACTTTGCAATTTCAAAAAAGAATATCCTACGTGGTCTTTAAAAAGGAAAGACCCTATTACCGCACAATGTACACCCATATTTCTAAGAATAAATGAAACTTTATCATTTACTCCTCCATCAACGTGTATTTCTTTTTCAGGAAAACGGGTTCTAAATTGACGTATCTTACTGAAAGTATGCTTATTAAACGCTCCACCACTAACTCCCGGAGTTGTTGTCATAAACAAAATATGAGTTGCATTTTCGGAGAATTGTTTAAAAACATCAATTGGAGTATCGTTCATAATTGCAATTCCAACTTTGGGAGCAATATCAGCAGGAAAAATAAAATTATCGGTTAAGTTTTCGTATTGAAAAGTAACTTGTGAAATGCTGAGCTGCTTTATTTTATCGTAATATTTTTCCGGTTCGGAAGTTATCAAATGTAAATCTATAGAAAGATTTGTATGGTTTTTGATTTCTTCTATATCCGTAAAAACAGAAAAATTATCATTGCAGTCAATATGTAAACAGTCAATATCGTATTTTTCTATGTTTTTTGCGACATCTTTGATTGATCCATCTTTGCTGGAGTATATTGAAGCGGAAATTTTCATATTGTCTAAAAATATATTAAGAATGTTTGATGCCGGACTATCAATAAGTTTATATATTCTATTTACAAAGATGTTGTAGATTCGGGATCACGATCTTTTTTGGCAAAAATAATAATTAACAGCTTTAAATCAAATATTCAAATTTGTAATTCTTTGAAAGTGTTCATTTATCTGTTATTTTTGCAAAATGATTTATTAAAACTTAAAAATCAAAACCAAATTTCAAAGATGAAGAGTATTATTGCGTTGTTGTTGTTAATTATGAATTATTCCGGAACTATTGGTCAGGAAAATTACCCAAAAGATTATGGTCAACCTTTGAGCGGACAGTTGCTAATTTCAGGTAATTTTTGCGAACTTAGAGAAAATCATTTTCATGGTGGTGTTGACTTACGAACAGGTACAAACGGAAGAAAAATTTATGCTCCTACCGATGGTTATGTGTCAAGAATAAAAATCAGCAGAAGTGGTTATGGCTACGCAATTTATCTCACTCACAATGACGGATATATTACAACTTACGGCCATTTGCAAGCTTATTCAAAAGAAATTGATACGTGGGTAAAAAACAAACAATATGAAATGCAGGAATTTGAAATGGATATTGATTTAGACAGCTCTGTTTTTCCTGTAAAAAAGGGGCAGGTTATAGGATATTCAGGTAATTCCGGCTATTCTTTCGGTCCTCATGTGCATTATGAAGTTAGAAATCCACAAGGAGAACCTCTTAATCCTCAGTTTTTTCATAATGTTAAAGACAATATGCCTCCTGAAATTAAAACGATTGCAATTTATCCTGCTTCCGATGAAAGTTATGTGAACTACAAAAATGAATCAATTACAATTCCGGTTTTGGAATCCCAATTAAAAAATGAAATAATTGTTCATGGTCCAATTTATTTTGGCGTTGAGGCGTATGATTATCTGAACGATGTTGGTAGCAGAAACACAATATATTCCGTAAAATTATACGTTGATGATGAGCTTATTTTTTTTACAGCTTATGATAAATTTAACTACGATAATGGTAGAGATATTAACAGCATGATTGACTATAAACGCCGAAAAACGACAAGTATGAGAATTCAGCGTTCTTATGTTGCACCAAACAACGAATTGTATCATTATCAGAAAGTTGTAAATAATGGTGTTTATAATTTTAATGATAATGAAACGCATCTTGTAAAATATGTTGTTGCTGACATAAAAGGGAATACACGAAGTGTAATTTTTAATGTAAAAAGCACAACACAGATAAAAGATTTCGGTATTCGCAGAGATTCAGCCAGACTTTTTAAATTTGATCAGGTAAATACCTTTTCTCGTCCCGGAATTGATGTTTATTGCCCTAAAAAAACTTTGTTTGACAATATCTTTTTTGAATATGATGTTTTTGAAGGTTCAAAATATTCTCCAATGTATAAAATTCACGATGAATTTGTGCCTTTGAAAGATTTCTATATTCTGTCGATTTCAACTGCCGGAATTCCGCATGAATTAAAAGATAAAGCGGTTATTTTGCGTAAGGATTTTGAAAACGACTACGAATGTTATCTCGGACAAGTCAAAAATGACTATTTATCGGTTTGGACAAGAGATTTTGGTTTATATTTCTTAACTATTGATGTTACACCACCTGTAATAAAACCAACAAATATTTCAAACGAAAAAAACATGTCTAATGCTAGTTTAATAAGACTTGAAGCAGAAGATGATATTAGCGGAATTAAAGATTGGGCAGGTTTTGTAAACGGCGAATGGGTTATTGTTGTTTACGACAAAAAAGATGACGAATTTTATTATGAATTTGACAATAAAACCAAATCAGGTAAAAATACTTTTAAACTGATGGTTGTAGACGGAGTTGGTAATATATCTACTTATGAAGCAGATTTTTACAGATAATTTACTGTTTCAAATTCGATTCTAATTTTTGTTTTTCTTTTTGATAGCCGAATGCCTCTAAAATATCCAAAACTACCGCTAATGTTGATTTGGATTCAAATTTTGGAAGATTTTCAATAAGCTCAAAATAATAACTGCATTCCGGTTTTAATGAAAATATTCCGGAAGGATAATCGCGACATATTTGAGGTCTTGAATCGTATATTTTACAAACATTTTTATCGTCAACGTGTTTACATGCAAAAATCCACTCCCCTTTTTTGTTTTCAGACACTTTTTGCCAGCCGTGATTTTGATTTGGATTGGCCATTAAACGTTCAAAACTAAAAATATCTTTAATAATTTTCCCAGCAACTCCTTTCAAAATAACATTATTGCAACAGCTGTTTTTGCAGTTTAAATAATCACAAATTCCTTTGCGTTCAAAAAGCATATTCAATATTTCATAAATACTCTGATTACTGCCTTTTTCAAAAGCTAGTTGAAAAAACAGAAAAGCTTTATCTGTCTTGTTTAAAGCTTTATAAACCAGAGCAAGACTGTTAATCAAGTCGCCTGAATCCTGGCTGTTTTTGTATAATTCTTCGTAAATATTTTCTGCTTTTTCGTATTCTTTCAGATGGTACAAAACTAATGCTTCCTGAAAATAATTAGTTGCTTCTCCTTTTTCTTTTTTGGAATTTATTTCTTCTAAAGCTTCTTTGTATTTTCCTGATATTATAAGATTGTTAATATTCATTACTTCAAAATTTCTGCAAAAAAAGCTATCTGATTTATTTTATCGAAAAAAATTATACTCCGGGGAATGAATCCACAAATTGTACTTTAAAATCGCCAAAAGCATTAACAATTTCCACAGTAAAGTCGGGGAAAGCGTCTACAATTTGCCATTTACCACAACTATCCGGAAAAGCATCTACTTTTTGAACTTTTATGTCAGGAAAAGCATCTACAACTTCAATTTTAAAATCTGCAAAAGATGTTACAATTTGAACTTTACCATAAAGATTTTTACCGTTAAATGTACAATCACTGTTTATCATTTTTTTAGTTTTAATATTAGGCTCAAATATACATAAGTAGAATTAAATATTTTCAATTATTTGACGAATGCTGTATCCATTTGTGACGTCAATCCAATTTGTATTTTCGTATCTTTTGAACCATGTAATTTGTCTTCTGGCGTAGCGTCTTGTGTTTCGTTTTACGAGTTCAATTGCAGTTTGTTCATCTGTAACTCCTTCAAAATAATCAAAAAGCTCCCGATAACCAACAGTTTTTAAAGGAACTAAAGTTTTATAAGGATGTAATTCTTTAACTTCATCAATTAAACCTTCATCAAGCATTAAATCAACTCTTTTATTTATTTTATTGTGGAGCTTTTCTCTATCCATGTTCAAAGCAATCAAAACAGGTTCAAATATTCGTTCCTTTTTTTTGCCAGTTAAAAACGATGAATAAGGTTTTCCTGTTTGATACGAAACTTCCAAAGCTTTTAAAATTCTATTAGGATTTTTCAGGTCAACTTTTTTATACCATTCCGGGTCAACTTTTTTTAGTTCAAAACGCAGACTTTCAATTCCTTCTTCTTCGTATTTTTTTTGCAATTTATCTCTAATTTCGTCCTCAATTGTAGGTAAATCGTCAATTCCGAACAACAAAGCATCAATATATAATCCCGAACCACCAACAACAACTAAATTTTCATGTCTTTTGAATAAATCATCAATCAAATCCATGACTTCAAGTTCGTACATACTTGCATTGTAATATTCAAAGATTGATTTGTTAGCAATAAAATGATGTTTAACCAAAGATAGTTCATCATCAGTAGGACGAGCAGTTCCAATCTTCATTTCCTTAAAAATTTGACGAGAATCGGCAGAAATTATTTCTGTTTTTAAAAAATTAGCCAATTCAATCGCAAATTTTGTTTTCCCCACCGCAGTTGGTCCTATTACAAAATATATTTTTTTCAAAATGTCTTTTTTCAAAATGTAAATCTTTCAATCAGAGAATATGTAAATATCAATCAATTTGTAAATATTATTATTCTTAACTCTTAGTTCTTAGTTCTTAACTCTCAATTCTTAGTTCTTAATTCATCACTCGTCTCCCGGAAGTTTCCGAAGGTTTTCTCCAATTAAATCAATATCTGATTTTTGTTTTACGGGTCCTTCCATTTTATGCGATTTTGAAATCATTCTTTGATAATACGAGAGTATTAAATATGTCATTGGTAAAGCAATAAGCAACCCAAGCATTCCTAAAATTTTGCCCCAAATAGAAAGAGAAAGCAGAATAATTGCGGGATTCAAACCTGTTGCATCACCCATTATTTTAGGAACAAGAACTCCGTCCTGAATTGCCTGAACAACTATAAAAATCAATAAAACAAGCCCTATTGCAATCCAAAAATTCTGACCTGTTTCAAGTGATTTTAGCATTGCCAGAAAAACAGCCGGTAATATCGCAATATTTTGTAAATACGGAATCATATTTAAAAAGCCAATAAAAATACCCAGCAAAATTCCCATCGGCAAACCAATAATCGTAAAACCTGTCGCAAAAAGCACTCCTACAATAGTCGCAATTAAAGCCTGTGCTCTAAAATAATTATTCATTGCCGATTCAAAATCATACGAAAAACCTAGCACTTTATTTTTATATTTTGGAGGAATCAAGCCTTTCCACGTAGAAACTAAATCGTTGAAATCCAGCAATATAAAGAACAAATATAAAATTACGATGAGTAGACCTAAAATTCCAACTATTACTTCGATAGTATAACCAACAAAACTACCTATTCCCGGTAAAATTTTTCGTACCGTAAAGTCAATAAGCTCGTTACGTTGTTTTTCGTTAACCAACATTTCAATATTTCCACTAGCAATAAAATCTTTGACTTTTGCAGCCCACGATGCAGGCAGATAATTGTCTAATTGTGTTTGCCAATCAGTATCGCTAAATAAATCTTTTAAGAGGTCTCCGGCGTGGTTAATTTCATTACCAATCATTGGAATAATCAAGAAACCCAAACCAGTAAGAACTCCAAAAACAACTATCAGTCCGATAAGTACAGCTAAAAAACGTTTTTTTACAAATTTCTGAATAAAATTTATAAACGGACTCATGAAATATGCAATAATAACAGCAATAACAAAAGGAATTAATACCGAACTCAAATAGTCCAATACGAATATCAAACCAATAATTATAGCAATAGTTATAACCAAACGAACAAATCTGTCGAATGTAAATTCTCGTTCAAAGAAAGCCATATTCTATAAATTTGATTAAATTAAATTTTCCCGAAAAATATAACATTTTTATTTAAAACAAAAACTCAACAAACCAGACAGAAATAATGGTTAAAATCAAAACAAAGACACATAAAATCACATTTTTTAAGAAAGAGTGAACTTTTGTCTCGGTTTTTGCGTATTTTTGTAAAAATAGATTTAAAAAAACTTAAAGTTAATTCCTCTTTTTAACATGGATATAAAAATCATGTTTAAGTCGAAAAATGTTTAATCTCAAAAAAATTGCACATGAAAAGAAATTTAAAAAAAATCGGATTTGGAATAATGCTTGCTGTATTTATTGCAAGTTCTTTTTCGTTGTCTTCTTGCAAGAAGAAAGTAGCTCCTGTATTACCTCCTGAAGGAGCATTTGTTATGGCTGACCTAAGTGAAGATGGTTCTAAATCTCTTCCTGAAGTTGGAAGTGAAAACTTTTTACTTGCAACTGGTAACGTTTTCGTTTGGACTGTTATTACTACTGTTGCAATGGTTGTTCCTGTTACTGCTTATACTTCTGCTCTTCAACAAGAACCTCATCATGTTTCCGGTAATAAGTGGGTTTGGGAATATCAATTTGGTATAGGTTTTAAAATTTACACAGTACAATTATTTGGAGAAACAGTTGATAACGAAGTTAATTGGGAGTTACATGTTTCTTTAACAGGAGAAATTGATGATTTTGTTTGGTACACAGGAACTCACAATTTAGAAGGCTCTGCAGGTCAATGGATTATTTACAAAAGTCCTTCTGAAAATCATGAATTTATTCAAATAGATTGGACTAGAAACTCTGATGACGAAACTGGTACTATAAAATACACCAATATTGAGGCTGGAAATGCTGAAAATGGCGGATATATTTACTACGGAAATGATCAAGCAGGAGAATTTAATACGTTTTTTGATATTTTCAACAAAGGAGAAAATAATTTGATTGAAATAGACTATAACTCTACTTATCACAATGGTAGAATTAAAAATGAAAAATATTATTTAGATGATTTGTGGCATTGCTGGAACGAAAACTATATTGATGATTATTGCGATACTCCAACAAAATAATTTTTGATTTAATTAAAATTATAAATGCCTCTTAATGTTAAGAGGCATTTTTTATTTTTACAAAAAACTTTATTTTGCACCCGAATTATTCAAACACAAAACTCAAAAATATAATAACTATTTTATTATGACCGATTTCCATAAACAAATAAGCCAAGGAATTCCAAACGAATTACCGATTTTAAAAGAAATTGATAATTCTGTTCCACATGCACCGATTAGAAGAGATGTGCTAAATAAAGAAGAAAAAAAACTTGCAATTAGAAATGCACTTAGGTATTTTCCTGAAAAGTTTCATGCTGTTTTAGCAAAAGAATTTGCTGACGAATTGAAAAAATACGGACACATTTACATGTATCGTTTTCGTCCAGATTATAAAATGTATGCAAGAAATATAGAAGAATATCCATATAAATGCAAACAAGCTGCTGCAATTATGGTTATGATTCAAAATAATCTTGACCCTGCGGTTGCTCAACATCCTCATGAACTTATTACTTATGGCGGAAATGGCTCTGTTTTTTCAAATTGGGCTCAATATCTGATCACTATGAAATACCTTTCGGAAATGACAGATGAACAAACTTTAACAATGTATTCAGGTCATCCAATGGGACTTTATCCTTCTCACAAAGATGCTCCTCGTGTGGTTGTTACAAATGGCATGACAATTCCAAATTATTCAAAACCCGAAGATTGGGAAAAATATTATGCTTTGGGAATTTCTCAATACGGACAAATGACAGCCGGTTCTTACATGTACATTGGTCCACAAGGCATTGTTCACGGAACAACAATTACAGTTTTGAATGCCGGTAGAAAAATTATGGAAACGCCTCAAAGTAATTTAGAAGGTATTTTATTTATTACTTCCGGTTTGGGTGGAATGTCGGGAGCTCAGCCAAAAGCGGCTAAAATAACAGGTTCTGTAAGTATTACAGCTGAAATTAATTCTGTTGCGGCTGAAAAAAGACACAGCCAAGGTTGGGTTGATGAACTTTACTACGATGTTGATAAAGTTATTGATGCCGCAGTTGAAGCTAAAAGAAAAAAAAGAGCGGTTTCAATGGCTTTTGTAGGAAATATTGTTGATTTATGGGAAAAACTTGCCGAAAGAAACGTAAAAGTTGAACTTGGTTCTGATCAAACTTCTCTACATAATCCTTGGTCCGGCGGATATTATCCGGTTGGAATAAGTTTTGACGAAGCAAATAAAATGATGGTTGAACAACCTGAATTGTTCAAGGAAAAAGTACAGGAATCTTTACGACGTCAAGTAGTTGCGATAGATAAATTAACAGCTCAGGGAATGTATTTTTGGGATTACGGAAATGCTTTTTTATTGGAAGCAAGCAGAGCAAATGCTGATGTAATTTTAGAAAACGGAAGGTTTAAATATCCATCTTATGTAGAAGATATTATGGGACCTATGTTTTTTGATTATGGTTTTGGTCCTTTCCGCTGGGTTTGTACTTCGGGTGACCCAAAAGATTTGGAAAAATCAGACAAAATAGCTGAAAATGTTCTGAAAGAAATTGAAAAACATTCTCCAAAAGAAATTATTGGACAATTACAAGATAATATAAAATGGATTGAAGAAGCCGGCGCAAACAAATTAGTTGTTGGTTCTCAGGCTCGTATTCTTTATGCTGACGCAGAAGGAAGAATAAAAATTGCCGAAGCATTTAACAACGCAATAAAAAATGGTGAAATTTCTGCACCAATTGTTCTTGGTCGCGATCATCACGATGTTTCAGGAACAGATTCTCCTTTCCGCGAAACATCTAACGTTTATGACGGTTCGATGTTTTTGGCTGATATGGCAATTCAGAATGTAATTGGAGATTCTTTCAGAGGAGCAACATGGGTTTCTATTCATAATGGAGGCGGAGTTGGTTGGGGAGAAGTAATAAATGGAGGTTTTGGAATGGTTCTGGACGGCACAGCGGAAGCTGACAAACGTTTAAAAAAGATGCTTTATTGGGACGTAAATAACGGCATAAGCAGACGTTCTTGGGCACGTAATGATAGTGCAATGTTTGCGATAAAAAGAGCTATGGAAGAAAATCCAAATCTTAAAGTTACTTTTCCACAAGTTGCTGATTCTAAGATAATTGACAATTTAGATTTTTAAGAAGATATGATTTTTTTTTAAAACAACTCATTTGATTTCTATCGAATGAGTTGTTTTATTTATTCTATGTTTTGGTTATAAAATTTAGGCTAATTAATAAATCAAGTTATATCAAAAGTTGTGTGTGTAAAAGATGAAACGACCTCGTCAATGCGAGCGATAGTGTGGCATTCTCTAAGTCGTTAGGTTTGTCACTCAGACGTTAGGAGGAGTCTGGACTGCGAATAGTTTTTAATGAGTAAAAGACTCCTCATTCTTCGGAGTAGTACAAAGTTGGTTATTATTGGAAACCAGAAGAATACGTAAATTGTGTCAATGCGAAAGATAGTGTGGTATTCTCTAAATCGTTAGGTTTGTCACTCCGACGTTAGGAGGAGTCTGGACGGCGACAGGTTTTTTTACAAGTAAA
>JAFGUD010000553.1 GCA_016938685.1 Bacteroidales bacterium
ATAATACCTATTTTTGAAAAAATCGCAGACCTAAAAAGTGTCCGGATAAAACCGGAATGGGTGTCCAGATAAAACAGAATACGCAGCAAATGCAAAGCATTCACGAACACGTTTAAAATTATAAAATCTTGTGAGTAATTGTATGGTTGCGCAGGGTAGGCATTATTCCAAATATTTCTTTAAAATCTGTTCTTTTTGATTCGGTATCAATTCAATTTCCTTTTCTAAATCGGTTATTTTATTTTCAATCTTCTCAATTTCAGCTACTATTTTTTCCTGTTCTTTTGGAGATGGCACAGAAATCTCAATAGGATTCAAGTTCATAACTGAAAGCCCTGGTTGAGCTGTCCCTGTTGCATATTGGTTCAGATTCATGAACACTAATTGATAATGAAGCCAAATCTGATTTATATCATTTTTTGGATAGGCAACCAAGGCGTGTTCTGTAGCGTGAAACTTACCAGATACCAAATGAACATTACCGCACAAAGCACCCTGTCTGCCAACTAATGAAAATTGACCTTCATTTGTAAAAGTTTCAACATAACCCCTCAGTCCATTTCCACCATAGCAAGGATAGAATTTTTCATTAAAAGTCTTATTTATCTTATCGGCTTTTACAAATTGACCAGCTTTCAATTCGCAAACTTCATCAAGTCGTTTTTTATTACCAGTCAGGTTTTTATAAAAATTGAATACTCCATTTTTAAGTTTATCAATTTCTTCAACCGCTTTTTGCTCTTGTTGTTCTAAAAACTCAATTTCAGAAACAATCTTTTCTTGAATATCTTTAGGTGGAAGAGGGATTTGAAGATTCTTTAGGTCATTTAGATATATACCCTTTTGTGCAACACCGTGAGCAGTTTGTTCGATAATCTTTTGAATACGTTTTAAGGTTAATATTGACTTCAAAAACTTATTACTAATTTTCTGGAAATCACATTTTAAAACAGCAACGCTCCTTTGAAGAGTAAAAGCTGGAAAATCGCTAGGCACAATTGCAACTCGTCCAATTGCTCCAACAATCGTTAATAAAACATCACCAGCCTTCAACTGAGTTCTTTTATTCTCGGAAATAAAATCAGCTTCAGATATATACCTTATGTCGTCTAATGTTAGTTTTTCATCAATAATGTTTCTTGAGCTTAACATAGGATAGCCACTTTCTTTGCCTTTGGGTGGATTATGTGAACCATCAGTTATTTTCAAACAAACATCATTTAAACTGACAATATCCCATTTACTTTCAACTTTTACTTTTTTTTTAGCATTCAATGAAATGCCTTTCTCAAAATCCACTCGGTCAAAAGTGAGCATATCAACCAAATTTTGATAGGTGATATTTGAAGTTAGATTTTCGGCAATATCTAAATCAAACTCGCCATTGAACGCTTTGTAAATGTAGGTGCTTGCTTTTTCGGGATTTGAAAAACTATCTGCGTCGTACAATTGTGTACACTCATCAATAGATTTACTGCGTTGTATCGGGTGAATACCTTCACTACCTCTTCGGTTACTGAATTCGTAACCTAAAAACCGTTTTTCAGCATCTTTTTCACCAGTTTTTACCAAAACCAGTTTTTGAGGGTAGGTAATTATGAAATACAGCAATTTATTTTGTTCCAAAGCTAGAATGCTGTTCCAAAGTTCTTGTTCGTTTTTAGCTTTTATCTTTTTGATGTACTCCTTATAAATATCGTGTTGCTGAACTTTTTCGTTTGGAGTTTTTTGCAATAAAGTCTTGTAGTCGTCAATTGAAATAGTGTCCCAAACATGAGATACATACTTTTGCAATGGCTTTTCAATTCCATTAATAGTAACATCTTGTTGATTAACGAATACTTTTTTTATTGCCTCTTCAATATTGTAAGCATCGGCATTATTTCTGCGTTTTAAAAACAAAGTAACCGTATTTGTTCCTGTTGCCATAAAGGTATTTGAACCCATTTCTACAATTGCCAACACGTCAAAATATTTTAAGATTATTTCTCGTGTTTGCGTGTAAATTCCTGTATTGCTCAAAATACTGCTTGGTAAAATAATACCAGCAACACCGCCGTCTTTTAGAAGTTGTTTGGTTCGTTCAATAAACAAGCATTCAATTTCCGAACTTTGGTCGGTTAATCTGCTGTATAAATCAAATCCTTTTTTCGATTTTTCTTCATCCATTAACCCTTTAAAAGCGGAAACAGAATAAGGAGGGTTTGAAATAATTATATCAAATTGTTTATTGTCTTGAGGATATGATTTATCGGTTTCTTTTAGTAAATCTTTGAACTCCGTTGAAGTAGCAAAATCGCCCAAACCATCACCATGAATTACTTTTGCCAATCCATCGCCATGTAAATAGCAACTAACTTTTGCTGTTTTCACTAAACGATAATCTTTTTCAATGGCATACACATATTTTTCAGCCCAATCGAATTGGTCTTCTTTCCACTTTTTAATGGATTTTTTTGTTGTTGGATTAAAACTACTTTCATCAAGTTTATCAATGTACTTTTGAACTTCTTCCATTGATTCGGTAATAAAATGACCGCTTCCCGCTGCATAATCAATTATGGTAGGCAGTAAATCGTTTTTATTTCCAGCCTCAATTTTTGATTGAGTAATTTCCTGTAATGGCAAACTTTTAATTATAAATCGAGCAATAGGAACAGGAGTGAAAAACTGTCCAGATTCTTGTTTCAATCCAGTGGTTAAAAGTAATTCAAAGAAATCACTCAAAAACTGTTGGCGATAATTGTAACGTATCTGATAAACTTGAAGTAATTCAACAACTTCTTTTACAACTTTTGCATTCTCTTGAAACGAGACATCGTCATAAACCTCTTTTATAGCAAACTCATTATTTTTCTTTAACCTTATTTCGGTTAAAATCTCTTTGAATTTGTCTTTATATTGTGCTTCAACCTGTAAAAATTGCTTGTCAAATTCGCTATCACTTACATCTGTAACTTTCTTTTCAAGTAGCTCTAACATTCCCCGGTTGTAAAGGTCTGTTAAACGTTTTTGAAATGAAATATGATTATCATCGCCCTCTAACCATTGAAAATGCAACTGGTCATCGTCATCTCTATTTTCATCAACTATTTTACATAAAAACAGCGTGAAGATTTTATTAAAAGCATTCGGTTTGTCAGAAACAACATTGTGCCGAAGAATTTCTAAGAAACGGTTAAAAATAAAACTGCTATCTTCTTGTTTTAAGACTTTTAAATCGTTCTTAGTTAGTGCTTTGCTCTGAAATTCATAAGGTGCTGCCCAGTTGTCAAAGACTCCGTTTGATTTCGGCAATTTGTTCCAACGCTCATACAAATCTTTTACATTGCCAGTTTGTCGGTAATCTTCCTCAATTTTAACAATTTCATTCCGGTACTTAATTTCATTTCCATCAAGTTCAGAAGCATATAACATTAGAATTTCAGCATCTTTGTCTTGCTGAAAATAAGTAAAAAGCTG
>JAFGUD010000554.1 GCA_016938685.1 Bacteroidales bacterium
TCAACTATCTTTAACTTTCAATGGGTAGAGCTTTTTTTTTAGAACAGTAATTTTATTAAAAGTCAACTTTATTTAGGACAACACAATCTAACTATTAATTATTAACCATTATTTATTATTCATTAATTACTAACAAAATAATTGTTTTTTTATGAATGAAGCATACGAATTATTGCAGAAAATAAACTGGTTTTTGAAGCCTGTTTCAAAGTTTATAATATTTTTATTTACAACTAAACTCGGCTTAACTCTTTTGTTGGTCTTTTTTGTTTTGGTTGTATTATTGATGATTTATAATAAGTTGATTGACAGGCGATTGGTGTATAGGGCGGCAACAAACGAAAACAAAATTCCATTTAAGGATTTTGTAATTATTATTCTGGAAGAATTAAGCAAAATTATTACAAAAGTTGTTTCAAATATTACGGTATTAGTAGTTGTTTTATTTCTGATGCTTGCTATTGTTGGGCTTTCGGCTACATTTTCTACCGTAGATAATTTTATTGCAAATCAGAATAAAATTAAAGAAATGAAGCTTGTTGTTAAGAATCTGAATCAACGTTACAAAGTAGCAAAAGTGGAAATTTTGGATTATGATTGGCAAACTGATTCCACAAAAATGAAAATTTCGTTCTTCGATTATGCCCAAAATGGTTATTTGCCTGATGTACAAGAAATAGCACTAGCCGGTCACAATATTTATTTTTTGACTTTTGTCTTAAATTTTGACTATTCATTGATAGAATCCGGGCAAGAGAAAAATATTGCAATTCCCTATTTAATTTTTACCGAAAAAATGACACAAGAACAAGGAATTAAGCTAAACGTAAAAGACAGTAGCGGAATGCCATTTGTTTTTAATCGCCAAGCAGATGATTTATACGGAATTAGTGTTGATACTTACAACGAAAGAATGAAAGAAATCCTGCTTTTTATGAACGATGAAGACAAAGCTCGTGAAGCAGGAATTAGAAGTTTTTATTCTACTGCTCCAAATTTTGTAAAAGCTTTGCGAAAAGGACAAACTTTTATCATTTGGATTGAGCAAACCGGTGGTTTAGTTATAAAACAAGAAGAAGACTGGTAAACTACCATTCTTCTTCTTTTAATATCTTCTTTTTTTCTGTTTCGTATTCGTCTTGCGATAATATTCCTTCGTCATAAAGTTGTTTTAACTCCCTGAGTTTTGAAGCTTTGGGGTTTTGTTGTTCTTCAACAGGAGCTTGTGCGTTAAAGTTGTCTTCTTCGTAAAAATAGCTATTATCTTCGTCATCATTTGAAATATTTTGAGCAAAATTTGATTCTGTTGGATTAAGAATATACGAATGCACAGGATAATATTCTAAAATCCATAACCAAGGAATATAGAAAAAAAGTCCTCCAATAGCCGCTCCAAAGTCAATTTCTTCATCTTTACAAATATCTGTTTCGATTGTTTCATAGCCGTCTTTTTCAATTCTAATATAAGTGCAAGTTGTCGAAAATTTGTAATCGTTCATTAATATTGGACTTTGACCGGCATAAGCATTATCAATAAAAACTTTGGCACCGGGAGGATTGGTTTCAATCATTGTTGAACTGGAACAGCTGACAAAAAACATCATTGAAATTACCAAAAAAAGAAAATATATATTTTTCATGTTGATAAGTTTTATTATTCGCCACAAAAATACGAAATTGAGAGTTCAATATGGCGAGATATTCAAAAAAATAATGTGTTTTTTTGTTTAATCTTTCTTAAAAAAACTTTCAGTAAATTATAAAAACTTAATTAAGAGAAGTGAATTTATTTTTTAATTGGCTGTTAATCAGGTAATAATGTTTTTGTTTTATCGAAATATCTTTTTGGGATTAAGACTCTCTCTTGAAATGTTCATTTTTAAGTTTTAAATTTACATCAATAAACCCAAAAACCTACACTTATGATTAAACTACTATTTTTTCTGTCTTTGTTCGGAATATTACTAATTCCAAACGAAAAGACAATCACGGGAACTGTAACTGATGAAATTGATGGCTATCCATTGCCAGGAGTTCAGGTTATTGTTAAAGGAACTTCAATTGGAACTATTACAGATATTGATGGCAAATATGTGTTGAACAATGTGCCTGATGATGCTAAAACTCTTGTTTTTTCATTTGTCGGAATGAAAACCCAAGAAGTTAAAATTAAAAATAATACAGTAATTGATGTGACTTTAAAAGCAGATGATATCAGTATTGATGATGTCGTTGTTACCGGATTAGGTTCAAATAGAGCTACTAATAAATTAGCTTATGCTGATAGTCCTGTAGAGTATGCTGAATATGATTATGATGCATACGAGGTTGATCGTTCCGTGAAAAAAGATTACTCATATACCGAAGGAGATAAAGGAGGAGATGATGGAGTAGGATACGATGCTCAAATTCGCAGTGGACAATTAACTGCCGGAGAAGTAAATGATTTTGGAAAATGGGAAATGTGGCAGGATATTGCAAAAGACCAATTGAGCCAATATCAGGCAATGTGGGATTTTTATCCTGAAAATCGTTACTGCGTTTTGCTTACCGACGAAGAAAATAAACCTATCATTAATGCTACCGTTTATTTAATGTCCGGAAAAGAAAATATTTGGACTGCCAAAACAGACAATACCGGCAAAGCAGAACTTTGGGCTAATATGTTTGATTCCACAGAATTAAAAAATATTTCCATTCAGGTTGATTATAAAGGTAAGTTTTCGTCTATTCAAAAACCAACTTCTTTTCATGATGGAATAAATCGTTTTACAATTGACGCAAAATGTGATATTCCCAATGCTGTAGATATTGCTTTTGTTTTCGACGCTACTTCTTCAATGACCGATGAAATGAGCTATTTACAGGCTGAAGTTCTTGATGTTATCAATAGAATTGACGAAACTCACAAAGATTTGACAGTCAATTTAGGAAGCGTATTTTATCGTGATCATGGCGATGATTATGTTACTATTTTTGAAGATTTTTCTCCTAAAATAGCATCTGCTGTTGATTATATTAAAGAACAAAGAGCTTGGGGTGGTGGCGATTTTCCCGAAGCTGTTGATGTAGCATTAGATGTTGCTGTTAATCAGCTTAGTTGGAGTGACGACGCAAGAGCAAGGATTATTTTTTTAGTTCTTGATGCTCCGCCACATAATAATTTAGAAGAAATTGAAAGAATTCAAAATGCTGTTAAAGTTGCTGCTGAAAAAGGAATTAGAATAATTCCAATTACTTGTAGTGGAGTTGATAAAAGCACAGAATATTTGATGCGTTCTATGGCACTTGCTACCAACGGAACTTATGTTTTTCTTACCGACGACAGCGGAATTGGTGGTTCTCACATAAAACCCACAACAGATAAATGGGACGTTGAATTTTTGAATGATTTGATAGTTCGTTTGATTAATCAATATGTTGTTACACCTTCTTGCGAAAACGAAATTATTGTTGAACCACAGGATTTAATAGAAGATACAGTTTTGGTTAATTATCCTGATATTGATACAAATTTGATTGATATTGTTGATTCTAATGTAGTTGTTAAAGATACAATGGTAACAGACACAAATACTGTAAATATTCAGCCTGAGATTCAAAAGCTGAAAATATATCCAAATCCAACTTCCGGTAATTTGACAATTGAAATTTCAGGTGAAATATCAGAGTTTTATGTGTGTGATTTTTCAGGAAAAATTCTTGAACGTCACGAAACTGACAATCAATCTGAAATTAAATTATATATCGGTATGTTTCCGCAGGGAATATACTTTGTTCGATATTTTGTCGGATCGGTCTTGCAGAGCGGCAAGGTTGTGCTGATGTATTAGCGTTTGTGTACTTATACTAACCCTCTTCTAAAATTTGTAATTGTATATGCCGATAGACTTTTGTTTTGCATTACGAGTTTGCGAAGTAATACAACCGACCAAAGGGAGTTCATGTTAGTAATTACTAAAAGCGTATCGGTATAAAAATATTATTTTTGACTTTTTCATGTAAAACCGGGGCATTTGCTTCGGTTTTTTTCATGCCAATAGATTTAGCCCACATTATTCATGAATTTTATTCAAATCCAATAATATGTGGGTTAACCCCGATTTAGAATAACTCAAATTTGGATGTTTGAAAAA
>JAFGUD010000555.1 GCA_016938685.1 Bacteroidales bacterium
AGTTTGTGCAATTTAACCAGCCCCCTCCACAATTCTAATTTCCTCCTCCGTCAAGCCATACAACCCAAAAACCATCCGGTCAATTTCTTTGTCGGTTTCTTCAATTTCGGATTGAAGTTGGTTAATCTCTGATTTTGTGGTTTCAAAGAAATCTTTCCATTCTGACTGGTCAGATAAGGAAAATGTAATTTTTTGTTTTTTTAGTTCGGACAAAAAACTTTTAAAATCAGATTCGTAAAAAGTATCTATCTTTTTTGAAACTGAAGTTATTGCAAAATTGTCTTTCACCAACTCAATAAACTTTGATTTACCTTTTTGAAATTCTGATGTTTTCGCAATGATTGAATCAATTTGCAATTCTATTTTGTTTTGAATTTCAGGTGAAATTTCAGGAACGGGAAAAGCTTCAAGGGTGTTTACATTTATTTTTGGGAAAGCATTCCTATTTAAATTTACATTCGCTTTTTTAAAAAAAGTAGCACAAAGCTTTGACACGATTAGGGCGTACAATACTTTAATTGAAATTGAATTATTTGGGTACGGGATTAAATTAAAAACATCGGTATTGTTGATGTATGTCTCCGAAAGAAAAATTCCATCTATTTTGTCTTTCGATAAAATACGGTTAATTAATATACGTTCCCCTCTGAAAATTTCAGGATTACGCGGTGCCGCAAGGTTTTTACCATATTTTATGTATTCGGAAAACGGAACTAAAAAATGTCTTTGAATGTGTTTTGCTCCTAATAAAGGGAAATAAGTTTCATCAATTTTAATGGGTGAATGGTACACCTTTTCATTCATCATTTCCCTTGTTTGTGGCGGATTCCCTTTCCCTTTTTCGTAGGGTTGCATACCTTTTTTAAAGATTAGAAAATCCTTTAAAGTGTGTTTCCCTTTTAAATTCAACTCTTTATTAAAACTTATTGTATATTCTTCGTCTCCATTTGAAAACTTCTTTTGTTCTGAATAATCCCAAAGTCGCAGATTAATTGCACTCAAGCGTTCTTCAATAGTTTTACAATTTTTTGAAATTGAATAAAATGAAGTTTCAGAATTTATGGTTTTTACTTTTTCCCCGGTGAGAATTAATGTGTCAACCGTTGCACTTTCGAAAACTTCGAAAGTGTTGATTACTTCTAAAGCATGGTTTTCAATAAATACTTCTTTCCTTAATAAACGGTCAAATTTTGTCGAGAGCCAATAATTGGGGATAATCAAGCTATAAAATGAATTGGGTTTTAGAAGTTTTAAAAATTGCTCAACAAAAACACCATAAGTATTTATTTGGTATTCTGCAGTTTTATAATTTTTATAGATAAAATCTTTTTCCGATTCTGAGATTGAATGGGATTGAACATACGGCGGATTTCCAATCACTACATCAAAACCACCATTTTTAAAAATCTCCGGAAATTCGTTTTGCCAGTTAAAGGCTTTTTCTCCGGCCACTTCGGGGTCATCAATCAGCGAGTTGCCGCATTTAATGTTGTTGCTGAGTGTGTTTAGCTTTCGTCCTTTTTGTGCGGTGCGCAGCCAAAGCGAGAGTTTGGCAATTTCAACCGATTCTTCGTTCAGGTCAACGCCGTAAATGTTTTTTTCGAGAATGTCGGTGGTAATGTCGGAGAAAATTAGGGCACCGCCGAGCAGTTGTCCGCGCAACTCATCAATTTTTCGGTGTTCGATGATTAGGAAGTCTAAAGCCTGATTTAAGAAAGCTCCCGATCCACAA
>JAFGUD010000070.1 GCA_016938685.1 Bacteroidales bacterium
AATTACGCACAGCACTTATCGAAATGGCTGCTGAATCGGACGAATCTCTTATGGAAAAATTCTTTGAAAACGACGGATTAACAGAAGAAGAACTTATGAACGGCTTAAAAACCGGTTTATTAAATCGTGAACTTTTCCCTATTTTCTGCACCTCAGCTAAAAAGAATTTTGGTGTAAACAGATTATTAGAATTTATTGTTAATGTTGCTCCAAGTCCTAACTTAATGCCTCTGGCCAAAACAGTTGACGATAAAGAAATTAAATGCGATTCTGCTGAACCTACTTCAATGTATTTCTTTAAAACCACTAACGAAACTCACGTTGGCGAAGTACTTTTCTTTAAAGTTATGTCTGGAAAAGTTTCCGAAAATCAAGATTTAATTAACCAAGCTCGTGGAGCGAAAGAAAGAGTTTCTCAGATTCTTGCTGTTCAAGGAAAAAACAAAGAAAAAGTTCCTGAAATGCACGCCGGAGATCTTGGAGCAACCGTTAAACTTAAAGAAACCAGAGTTGGTGATACTCTTTCTGACAAAACTGCAGCTTATAAATTCCCTAAAATTAAATTCCCCGCAGCTAAATATTGGACTGCTATAAAAGCTGAAAACGATTCTGATGACGAAAAATTAGCCGCAATCTTAATAAAATATGCCGAAGAAGATCCTACTTTTTCTGTTGAATATTCTAAAGAACTTAAACAACAAATTGTTAGAGGCCAAGGAGAATACCACATTACTACAGTAAAATGGCACTTAGATAACTTACATAAAATACCTGTACTGTTTTTTCCTGCTAAAATTCCTTACAGAGAAACCATTACAAAATACGCTTCCTCAATGTATCGTCATAAAAAACAATCCGGTGGTGCCGGCCAATTTGGTGAAGTTCACATGATTATTGAACCTTATATTGAAGGGAAAGATGCAAATACTTCATTTAAAATTGAAGGAAAAGAAATGCAAGTTTCTATCAGAGACACTCAAGAATTTAATTTAGAGTGGGGCGGAAAATTTGTTTTCCACAACTGTATTGTTGGTGGTTCTATTGATAAAAACTATATGCCTGCAATTATTAAAGGAATTAACGAAAAATTAGAAAATTCTCCTCTTACAGGAAGTTTTGTTCGCGACGTTAGAATATTTGTTTACGATGGAAAAATGCACCCCGTTGATTCTAATGAAATTTCCTTTAAATTAGCCGGACGTAATGCTTTTGATATTGCTTTTAAAGCTGCCGGACCCAAAATAATGGAACCTATCTACGACATTGAAGTTATCGTTCCAAGTGAATTTATGGGCGATGTAATGGGCGACTTACAGGGACGTAGAGCCATTATTATGGGAATGAATTCCGAAGGAAGATACGAACACCTTAAAGCTAAAGTGCCTTTGGCTGAATTAAACAGATATTCTACTTCTTTAAGTTCATTAACCAGCGGAAAAGCTACTTATTCTATGACTTATGATGAGTACGCATCTGTTCCACCTGATGTTCAGGAAAAACTTATTAAAGAATTAGCGTCTAAAGACGACGAAGAATAAAACATATTTATTTTTATTAAAAGCTCAACATAAGTTGGGCTTTTTTTTGTTTAAATTTAACAAATTATTGGACACGTTAAAAATACCGCTATGTCAACGATTCCGCATTTGCATTACGAAGTTAGAAGAAATATTGCAAACCAAAATCCCAAATTATATTTCTGAAAAAATCAAAAACCTCTTAAATTTAATATGTACTGTTTCCGAAAATTAAATTGCAAAAAAACAATTAAGTTTCAAAACATTTTAAAATCAAATATATAATATTAGGTAGTTTCCAATTTTTTTATATTTTAGTTGCGAATTTTAATACTGACAAATAAAAGAAATAAATATGAAAAAATTATTACTTCTCGGCGACGAGGCAGTAGCTCAAGGAGCGTTAGACGGCGGAATGTCCGGTATATATGCTTATCCGGGAACTCCTTCTACCGAAATAACAGAATATGTACAATCCAATAAATATGCCATTGAAAATGGAATACACAAAGATTGGTCGGCAAACGAAAAAACCGCAGTTGAAGCGGCTATTGGTATGTCTTATGCCGGTAAACGAGCAATGGCTTGTATGAAACACGTTGGACTGAATGTTGCAGCCGATGCTTTTATAAACTCTGCAATTACCGGTGCTAATGGCGGTTTAGTTATTACTGTTGCCGATGATCCATCAATGCATTCATCTCAAAATGAGCAAGATAGTCGCTTTTATGGCCAATTTGCCAAAATCCCAATGTTTGAACCTTGCGATCAACAAGAGGCTTACGACATGGCTTACAAAGCATTTGAATTATCCGAAAAATTCAGATTGCCTATTTTAATGCGTTTAGTAACTCGTTTGGCTCACTCGCGTGCCGGTGTTATGCGTAAAGATCAAAAGCCGCAAAATCAAATGAAACTTCCTTCTGATCCTCGACAATTTGTGCTTTTACCTTCTATCGCAAAAAAAAGTTACAAATCACTTCTCCAAATGCAAGTTGCTCTTATTGAGGAATCTGAAAAATCAGAATTTAACAAATACATTGATGCCGACAATAAAAAATTCGGAATAATTGCAAGCGGTGTTGCTTTTAATTATTTAATGGAAAATTTTGAAGACAGAAAAGTTCCGTACCCTGTTCTAAAAATTGGTCAATATCCGTTACCAATGGAACAAATCCAAAAACTTTTTAATGAATGTGATGAAATTTTAGTATTTGAAGATGGTTATCCTATTATCGAAGATCAATTAACCGGATTTTTAGGTAATGCTAAAGTTCATGGACGAACCGACGGTACTCTTCCAAGAGATGGGGAATTAAACCCAAATATTGTTTCAAAAGCTTTAGGTTTAAATCAACCCGAACTTTTTGAAACTCCTAATACAATAGAAGGTCGTCCGCCTCAACTTTGTGATGGTTGCGGACACATTGATATGTATAACGCTCTTAATGAAGCAATGAAAGATTACGGTACCGGTAGAGTTCTTTCTGATATTGGTTGTTACACTATTGGTGCTCTTCCTCCGTTTAATGCAATAAATTCTTGTGTTGACATGGGTGCTTCTATTACTATGGCTAAAGGTGCTGCCGATGCCGGATTAGTTCCGGCAGTTGCTGTTATTGGTGATTCTACTTTTACTCACTCAGGAATGACCGGTTTACTCGACGCTGTTATGGAAAATACTCCTATTGTTGTTATTATTGCCGACAATTCATTCACAGCAATGACCGGTGGACAAAAATCTCATGCCGAAGATAAAATTGATAACATTGTTAAAGGTCTTGGAATTAACCCTGATCACATTAGAGTTTTAAATCCGCTTAAAAAAAATCACGAAGAAAATGTAAATGTTCTTAAACAAGAGCTCGATTATAAAGGTATTTCTGTAGTTATTTTCCGTAGAGTTTGCGTAACTCATTATGCTTCTATGATGAAGAAAAAAAGAGCTAATAAATAGTTAATCAGTTATCGAGTTAATCAGTTATCGAGGTAACCAGTTAATCAGTTATCGAGTTAACCAGTTAATCAGTTATCGAGTTAACCAGTTAACCAGTTATCGAGGTAATCAGTTATCGAGGTATTGAGTTCTCATCTTATTTAACTCAAAAAACACAACAAAACTCGAAAAACATTTTAAAATTAAATTACAATGAAAAAAGATATAATTTTAGCAGGTGTAGGCGGACAAGGGATAATTTCTATTGCAGGAATTATCGGTTATGCTGCCATCGCCGACAATTTAGAATTAAAACAATCTGAGGTTCACGGAATGAGTCAAAGAGGTGGTGCCGTGATGTCAAATCTTAGAATTTCGGATAAACCAATTGCCTCCGACTTGATTCCTTATGGTAAAGCCGACGTAATTATTAGTGTTGAACCAATGGAAAGTTTAAGATATTTATCATACCTTGCTCCCGATGGTTGGTTAATTACCAATTTAGAGCCATTTAATAATATCTCAAATTATCCTGATTTAGAAGAAGTAATTGCAAACATCAAAAAAGTAAAAAATCACGTTATTTTAAATGCAAATAATATTGCTAAAGATGTAAACGCCAAAAGATCAATGAATACAGTAATGCTTGGTGCTGCTGTTCCATTTTTAGGTTTAAGTGCCGAAAAATTTGAACTGGGTATAAAAGGCGTTTTTGGAAAAAAAGGCGATGATATAATAAATCAAAATATTGCTGCTTTGCAAGCCGGCATTAAAGAAGCTCAAAAATTTATATAAACTTCACAAAATGTCAAACACCTTAAAAAGTGTTTGACATTTTTTTTAAAAATCAATTTCTCCTCTAAAAGCTTTTTTATTTGAACTTAAATTTATTCCTTCAAAATGAAATTGTTTTTCAGTAATTTTATTATTACTAATATTTAGTTTTTCTTCGGGCATAGTTTCCTTTAAAAAGTTGATTGATAATTTTTTAGGATAATTTTCCTTATGAAAATCAATAGAAAAACAATCCATCATCCAATCAATATATCTTGTTGTTGTAACGTGCCTATTCAAATCTATGTCAAAAAAAGTAGTAATAATTTCTTTTTCTTCTCCTCCATCAATACTTTTAATTTTTAAAGGCATCTTTTCCACTGCATTTTTATTTTTTAAAGCATAAAAAACTTCAGAAATAATACCTGAAATAACTTTTGGTCGTCTTCTAACTATGTCAATTGCTAACCAGCCCGAAGTTGCTTTTGCAATAATATTTTTATTTAAATCGCGTACAATAAAATCACGCACATAAACAATGCCATCAACAGTTTTTGGCCATGTTTCAACTTCTACAACATCGTACCAATTAAGCTGTTTTTCAATATATACATCAAACCTGCTTAATACCCAAAGGAGTTTCTCCTGACGTAAAAATTTTAAACCAAATCCAAGCTTATCTGCCGAAAAAATTGCTGATTGAACTAAAAAATTTACAAGTCCACTTAGTTTTAATCGTCCAAACATGTCGGTATCTGCCGATGTAACAGCAAATTGAGTTTTTAATGTTAATTCAGATTCTAATAATTTATCCATTTTATTATTTTTTATTCTGACTACAAAAATAATAAAAAATGATTTTTTTTCAGATTTAATCAACAATTTGTTATTTTTGTTGAATTACAATATTTTTTCGAGTAATAAAAATGATTAGAAGTCGATTTTATTTATCTGATAATAAGCATTTTGTGCACTTTTTAATACAAAAAATTAACAATGAAAAAAACAACAGGAATAGTTGACAGACCTCTTTCAAAAAATGAACAAGACAAACTCCAAATTCACGCTTTTGAAGAAGCACTAATTGAATTTGTGAGCAATACATCTACGCCAATTTCAATTGCTCTTCAGGGTGAATGGGGCAGCGGAAAAACTTCATTGATGAACCGTGTTGCTACTAAACTGTGCGACCAAGAGGACTCTGAATTTTACGGAGTTTGGCTAAATACTTGGCAATTTTCATTGTTAAATGATAATCAAAATATTCTAATCAATATTATTAAATACCTGATTGATAGCGTTATAGATATTTCAAAGAATGAATATCCCGAAAAATTAAAATATTTAATTGAAGATGTTTATAAAGTTGGCAAATCAATTTTTAAAGGAATTTCGAGAGTTGCACTTAAAGCTGCTGCTTCACAAATAAATGAATCTACAGGTAATACCGTTGACGAATTACTTTTTACAGATAATAGTAGTAGTAAAATATCAAATATTATTGACTTAAGAAATAAATTTTCTGATTTAGTGCAAGCATTAATTGAAAAAAATAAAGAAGTTAATAATAAAAAAAGAGCATTTTTGTTTTTTATTGATGATTTAGATAGAATTGAACCTGAAATTGCTGTAAAAACTTTAGAACTTTTAAAAAATATTTTTGATATTGATAACTGTGTTTTTGTGTTAGCTATTGATTATGAAGTAGTTGTTAAAGGGTTAAAAACTAAATTTGGAGAACTTAACAGTAAAAATGAAAGAGAATTTAGATCGTTTTTTGATAAAATTATACAACTACCTTTTCAAATGCCTATTCATTCATACATTGTTAATAGTTTTATTAAAGATATGTTAATTTCTGTAAATTTTATAGAAGAAGATAAAGTTTCAGATGAATTTATCAACCAAGTTTCTTCATTTATTAACCTATCGGTTGGAAATAATCCCCGAAGTGTTAAACGTTTAACTAACACAATTTCCTTTGTAAACTTACTTATCAAACATAAAAATAAAACCGAAGAATTAAACGAAACCGAAAAACAAATAATATTTGCTCTCACTTGTATTCAAATTGCTTACCCTCAAGTGTTTAATCTGCTTGAAAGCAATCCAAATTTAGACAACTGGAATGAAACATTTATCCGTAAATTTGTTCCTAAACAAAAAATTAATGATGATTTACCTGTTTTTAACGAAAAATGGAAAATTTATCTTTTTGAATTTTGCTCCACTTCCGAATATTTAAAAAGAAACTTTTTCCAAATAATAAACATTATCTCCGAAATGCACAATATTGTTGAAAAACAACAAAAAACTTTAAATTTAGTTTTACCTAAAATTATTAGTTTGCTATCGGTTACAAATGTATGTTCTATTAAACCTAATAGCATAGAAATAAACACTATAAGAGCTATGCATGCCTTAAATCAAAGATTGCTTCCGATATTAAAATCAAAAATATCAGCTCCATTTTTAAATGTTGAACGAAAAGGAACAATGATAGCTAAACTAACCTATAATTTTAAAACAGAGGATAAAGATGTTCAGGTATTTGTTACTATATTATCAGAATTTAATAACATTTATATAAAAGCCGGATTAGATTTTACTTTGTTTGAGCCGAAAGAAATGAAATTCGATTCCTTATTAAATATTACAAACCGAGGACAACTTGAAGTTTTTAATCAACTTATTGCTGATTATAATGAGCTAAACATTAAATACGAAAATTTTAATTTTGAAAATAAACCCCAAAATGGTTTGTACATTAAAGGAAAAAATCAAAAACACAAACAATTTTTTCAATATGCAACTGATAGTTTAGACAACATTTATTCTAAGGTTTTTCTTGATGAGTTTAGCGATTTAATTATTGATCTTTCTATTTTAAAAGGAAAAGTTTTTTTCAAATAATTTAATCGCCTTTAGCTTCATTTATTATAATAGTTTTAATGTTATCTTCTGTAATTTTCACACAATTACCTTTTCCAATTTTGCTAAGGGCTGATAATTTATCAAAGTTATTATCATACTGACTAAAATAGAACACGCTTAATATTATTTTATCAGAATTATTTCTGGAAATTCGCTTTATTTTTGAGTTTATTTTAACATCACCATCAGTTGCAAGAATTATTCGGTTATTTCCAGAGGATATATAATTATTATTTGCCGATTTATACGCTAATTTAACACCTTTATATAAATTTGTTGTTCCTGATGATTTCAAATTATCAATAACAAAATTTAAAGAATCAACGTAGTGAGCCGAAATATTATCCACAACAATTTGTGCATCTCCCGAATAAGTAACAATTGTAACATAGTCATAATCACGCATTTGAGAAATTAAAAACTTTATAGCATCTTTTAATAAAGGTAATTTTAAAGGGTGGCTCATACTATTTGAAACATCAAGCAAAAAAACCAAATTATTTGCCGGAGCACCAGCCAATGAATACGGTTGAAGTGTATCGGTATTTGTTTGCGTTACAACTTGCTGAATTGGTTCCGGAGGAAAAAGAACCTTAAAAGTTTGCGGAATTTGAGCTTTTTTTAAAACAAAATGATTTGAATTATCTGCAAAACTATTGTATTCATAAGCCATTCCTAAGCCGTGACGATTAAACTTATTGATAAATTTTTGGTTGTAAAAATAATAATCTTTACCATAAATTTTTTCTGAATAATTAGGATATAAAGTTGGTTTTAAAAAACTTTTAGTATGTGCCAATTCGGCTTTTGCATCAAATATAATATTATCATATCTGTTAAACGGATCTTTTCCGTTACTTCTGCCGTAACTTGTAGCTCCATTAAGATAAAATTCTGCTTTCCCTTCAAGTTTATCTATTTGATTTTCAAGAAGTGGCAAAAAAAGCCTGACTGAATTTGTATCGCCAATTCGAGCTGCATCGGAAATTAAATAAACAACATCAAACAACGAGTCCATAGCCACTGAGGTTTTAATATATGGATTTTGCAAGTCCACAACTTCATATTTTGCAGCAATACGTTCTATTAAGTTAACCATATTTTTCCAAGCAGATAAATAATTATCAAAATATAACACCGAAGCGTTAAGATAACTAAAGGCTTTGGAAAAACTTGAATCAGTAAGATATAGAGAATCTTTAACGTAAGTATCGATAAACCCAATTGTTATATCAAGCATTTCAATCAAAAATTTCAAACGATAAAGTTGTTTATTTAAACTATCTTTTTCTACCGAACTAATTGGCAATAAGGTGTTTACAGAAATGTCATAAATTTCGGGAGGAGTTAAAAAATAATACAAATGATCATTCAAATAATCTCTTTTATCAAATGTTAAAGAAGAATTTGGGTGAAGTAGTTTGTGTAACAAATCCTGGTTAAAAGATTGTAAATCATTTTGCATCAAATACAAAGTATGTGTGCTTTGATGAATAAATTCCATGTAATTATTCAAACCCGCAACAACGGCTTTATGAGCTGTTAAATTTTGAGCTTGAATATTCAATGAAAAAATTAACAGTAAGAAAAATAATGTTTTTTTCATTTCAATTTTATTAATATTGAACTATTTAAAGTTTTTTGACAATTTATAAATAAAATAATTAATCCCAACTAAAAATACCGGCAGATATCATTTACAAATTACAAGTTCAGAATAAAAAAACAAAACCCGTCAAAATGACGGGTTTATATAAAAATATTAAATTAATCTAATTACAATCCATATCATACTGCCACTGAGTACCATCTTGTTGACCAATTATTTTAATAGTAATATAACTTCCATTGCAATGCAAATTAGCTGTTCCACTGCCACTTACAGCGCCTCGAGTTGAGAAAATTTGCTTTTTAGAAGGACCAGTACCACAATAAACAATCAATTGATCGGGAACATTGTACATATTCCAATTAATAACAAAATCATGCGACGAACCAATGCTATGTTCTCTAACAGTAACACCTTGTCCACCAGACTCTTGAGGGCTCTCGCATGGCAAAATACCCGGTGGTGGCGGAGGTGGAGGCGTAGGATTTGGCGGAGGTGGCGGTGGTGGCGGCGGTGGCGGTGGAGGAGTTTTCTTTGTTAAAGGAATTTCTCTATCTTCGTCTGTTCCGTCAATCAAATCCTGCATTTTTTTATCTTTAATAGTATAATTATTTGTTTCGTAACCAGATTTTGAAGCAACAATACTTATCACATCAGTAGGTTTTACACCCGAAACACTAAAATATCCATTTGCATTACTATAAACCGGCTGAGGTTGAGGTGCTCCGTTAACATAAATAATATTTTTTACCCCACCAATACCCTGTCTGGTTATAGCATCAACATCTCTAAATTCAAGTGTTTGAGTTGCAGGACGCAAATATAATATTCTTGCTGTATCCGGCAAAGTAACCCAATGAGCAACATTATCCGAACGGGTAGTATCATAATAAAATACTTTTTGTGCATGTATTGTAAAATTCTTATTTACAGATACTTGCTGAAAATTTCCTTCTCCCGGAAGTTGACCAACACCATTAACATTTGTAACAACAGTTTGAATAGTATCACCATCAATAATTAGATGAGCAGTAGCATTCGGAAGCGGTTTTTTAGTGTGTAAATCATACACAAAAAACTGAATCATAGCTTTTTCGGGCTCAAGAGGAATAGTTCGTAAAGTGTCGTTATCATACAATGTTTCGGAACTACCCATTATCGTATCGGCAACATAACCATTTGCATCGGCAATAATTGAAAACTGTCCGCAATATGGAAAATTTTCAAAATAAACGGTACCGTCAGGCTCCGAAATTTGTGACCAATGTTTAGTTTGTCCGTTAATATCAGCTTCGCCCACAACAGTAGCTCCCGGAATAGGCTGACCATTTTCTTTATCAACAACAGTAAAAACATAATCGTAAGTACGTGTACCCATTGCCAAATTAAAAACTCTACCATTTTTCAGCCTATGAAATCGGTATAAACTATCGCCACCAAAACAGTCGTTTGCTCCGCTTATTTCGGCTTTTTTACCCGAAAATAAAAGACGCGAATACAAAGTATATTTTACGTCTGCAAACTCAGCAATTGCTTTTGTTGTATCCGAAACATCATTAAGTACGATAGAATCATGTGTAAAAAATTTTTTTGTTTTAAAGTTAAACATCTGATAATCAGTATATTTAAACTCAACATTAGTCATTGGGATAATATTACCCTGACTATCAACTGTTTTTACAAGCACATCTTTTTTAAACGGAATAAGCAACAACAAAGGCAAAAGCAGCAGAAGCAACAAAAGCCACCACCAATTATGCTTTTTAAGAGCCACAACATATTCCGAATCATCTGGTTTAAAAATAAAATTTTGTTTACCTTTCATTATGAAATTTGATTTTATATTAAATGAAAATATTTTAACTTTAAAAGTTTTAAAAACTCTAAAAACTTACAAATCTATACTTTACTGGCTACAAATAACTTTAACCGAACCTCTGGACCAGTTATTCATGTTAGACGAACTCCAACGCCTGCAAGATTTAGGGAACAAGCCATCTAAACCACCGCCCAAAGTTTTAGTATTAACGTTTTTTATGCGCGATTCGTTTTGCCATTTAACATTATTTATTAAAGCCGGACCCGTTACATCAAGTAATACCGACCCTTGAAAATTAGGTTCGCTATATAAAATAACGCGAGTACCTTTATCTACGGCAATAGCATCAAAAGTATGATCAACAGCATTCGGAAAAGCGATTGCATTATTGGGATATTCTCCTTCGCCAACATACTCTCCGTACTTATCGGCTTGATAAATAACACTCATGTGATTATCAACAAAAACATCAGAAAGTAAAGTTCCCGAAAAATGAGCCCTGCAATTTACTCGCGGTGGTTTTACGTTATGTGGTTGTAAATCTGGCTCCATAGGAATTGTTCTTTTGGGCTGATTGTTTAACTGCGATAACGGACGATCTTTTATTGACTGATCATTTAACATATAATTTTCGTGAGTTGAAATTATCGAAACTTTATCGTTTGGACTTAGATCAGGCACAGTAAATTCGCCGTTTGAATTGCTGTAATATTCGCCTTTTAATTGATCGTTAACATAAACAACATTTTTAACACCCGAAATTGGATTGTTTGTATATTTATCAACATTTTTAAAAGTTAAATTTCCGGGTTTAGGACGAATATAAATTGTTCTGTCCTCTTCGTTGAGTTTAATAAACTCTTCAACAGTATATTTTTGTGTAGTTGTATCATAATAAGCCGGATGCGAAACTTCAATATACATTTGTTTTGTAATACCCAAGCTGTCAAACATTCCTTTGCCTAATCCGTTAGTATTTGTTGTTAGCGTAAGCACTGAATTATCAATATGTAATTTTGCAGTTGCATTTGGAACAGGCTGTTTCGTGTATAAATCTTTCACTAAAAAATCTATAGATGCTAAGATAGGCTCAAGCGGCAAAGTTCTTGACGGTAAAGAATCGTAATTTTGAATATTACCGGAATTTGAAAATGAATTATAGCCATATTTTGAAGCATTAACAACTAAACTATCGGCACAATACAAAATTTCGGCTTCAACTATGCCTCTTGCGTCAGATTTTCCGGTAAAAGATTGTTTTTGTCCCGAAATATAAAAATCTATAACAACATCAGCATCAGGTAAAACTTGTCCGTCGAAAGCATCTACTACTAAAAAATCAAGTGTTTTTCGGCGAGAATCAAGTTTTAATTCGTTAATTTTTTGTTTCATCAAATCAAAATACAACGGGTGTAATGTATCCGACTGAAAGCACCCTCCTGTTGCAATTACGGTAGTAATATCTTTTGAATGAAATACTTTTTGAAATAAAGTGTAAGACACCTTAAAAACAACAATCCCTTGATTATTAGTTGATTGCAAGAAATTAATAGTATCTTGTGTTGCAAATTTAAAAGATTTAAAATCTATAAAATTTCTATCAAAACATGTAAAATCCACATTAGCTCCTTCCAGAGCAATACCCGAATTATTATCTATTGTTTTAAAAGTAATATCTTTTGAAAATCTTATTTGAAGAATTAACAACAAAAAAGGCAACAAAAGTAACAGTAGCCACCAATAATTCTTTTTTTTGAGTTGAATTGTATAAATTTCGGTATTTTCATCAAAAATAAAATTCTGCTTTTTTTTCATAATCAAACTATTGTATAATTTAATAAATAAAAATAAGTTTAAAGACACTAACAAAAATCCCTCAAAAATACGAAAAAAATTTTACAAATAAATTTTTTTATTGATTTATCAGTTTTTCGAGCTTGGGTTATCAAGACGTTTCCAACTCCCTGCGTTATACTTCGGGACGTTGGAAAGTCTTTTCCGTTACAAATTTCCGGTGGAGAATTATTCCTACAAGACTTTCCAACGTGGTGGAGAGAAACGTAACCACTTTCGGCATACGAAATCGTTTCATCTCCTACTCCATTATAACTCCATTATAACTCCTTTATGTGATTATTATGAGAGGTCACTTTTCGCTCGTGTCTCCCCTATCAGGTCATAATATTGTTCTAATTTTATAGTAAA
>JAFGUD010000071.1 GCA_016938685.1 Bacteroidales bacterium
AATTACAGAATAATAGAATAACAGAATTACAGAATAATAGAATAACAGAATTACAGAATAATAGAATAACAGAATTACAGAATAATAAAATAACAGAATAATAGAATAACAGAATGAAGGAATGAAGAATGAAGAATGAGTACTGAAAGACTGAAGACTGAAAACTATTCGACTGAAACAAACTTTTTACTCCAATTCCAGTGTTTTGTAATTGCTTCCCGGGCAGTAACTTCACGCATTTGTTTTATCATCATTTTGCTTTCTTCTGCTGAAAAACCTGAATATTGTAAAAATGCATTCGTAAAAGCCCCTGTTCTATGAATACCGGCTGCACAATGAACATATATTTTTGAGCCTTCTTCTAGTTCTTTATCTAAATCATTAAAAATTGACCTAATTCTTTCAATGTTTTTTGTATCAGTAGGCAAAGAAGATGCGGAAAGCGGATTCCAAATCCATTTAATATTATTTTCAACAATAAAATCACCTAATTCTTCTACTTCTTTTTCTTCCTTTTTTAATAAAGTAAGAACTAAATTAACACCCAAATCCTTCAACAAAAGTATTTTATCCAATGTAGGTCTTCCTCCAATAGAAAAAAAACCGTTTTTTATTGGAAGAAAATTTACTTCTTTGGACTTATAAATTCGTTTTAAATATTGTTCAAGTTCTAAAATACTTTTCAGTAACAAATCATTTTCATCTACTCCATTATTTATTAAGAATAATTTTGCAAGTCTGACATCATTAACTTTGGCGTATTCATCTGTCAATAAATTTGTTATATCATTTATTGAATTTATAATCATTTAGAATCTATTTTATTCTTGCATCATAGATAGCCTGATGAACTTTTTGTCTTACTTTGAAACTAATTATTTTCCAATTATTTGCTGATGGATGAACACGATTTGATAAAAACACAAAAACAATTTCATTATCAGGATCAGCCCACAAGCATGCACCTGTAAAACCGGTATGCCCATAAGTATTTGGAGAAGCGTCTTTAGCAATTATCTGCTTTTTTGACCACTTATCAAATCCCAATCCACGATGAGTTTCAGGTTGTGTAGCAGTAAATTTATCAATTGTTGTTTGAGCCAAAAATCTTCTGCCTCCATAAGAACCTCCATTCAGAAGCATTTGTGCTACTACGCCTAAACTATAAGCATTAGAAAATAATCCGGCATTTCCACTTACTCCGCCTAATAATGCCGCCGAAGGGTCATGCACATATCCCCAAATCAACTGTCTTCGCCAATAAGTATCTCGTTCTGTGGGCACAATTTGACTTCTGTTAAAAAGCTTTCGAGGCAAATATGTTATATTTGTTAAACCCAAAGGCTTATAAAAATTTTTCCATGTAAAAACATTTATTCCATAACCATTTATAGAATCAATTGTCATCTGAAGAATAATCATGTTTACGTCGCTATAAATGTATACTTTCTTTGACCAAACAGGTAATTCCTTTGTATCTCTCCACAACGTATCAAAATAAGCGTTTTTAAGATACATTCCTTCGGCAACTTGTACTTCGGCACTGTCTTTTATATAATGATTTACATATAACTCGTTAAATTTATCTTTGTAGGAAAGCTCGTTCTGAACAGAATCCATTCCTTCGGCATATAAATCTTTAATTCGTCTGAAATAACTATTATCTAACAACATTAGTTTTAAAATTGGCAAGGCAGGCTGAATTCCTGATTTATGAGTCAATAACAACCTCGGAGTAACTTTAAAGATATTGTTTTTGGGGGTTAATTTATAAATAACTGTATCAAAGGAAATGACAATACTATCTCCAATTTGAACAGTATCTAATCCTTTGATTTTTTTCTTCCAATCTTTATCCTCATTTTTGTTTATAGTATCAATCTTAATAAGGGTGTCTGGTTTTATTCTATTGTATTCAATTTTTGTATCTCTAAAATATCCTTCTAAATTTTTATCAAGTGGTAATTTCCCTTGTTCGAACATTTTCATTGCCGACAAAGTAGTTGCAACTACTTTTGTAATAGAAGCAATATCATATAAATCATCATGTTTAACTCTATTTTGGTGAGCATAAGTATGATAGCCATAAGAATTGTCAATTATCACAACACCGTCTTTTGCGGCAAAAACCTGACACCCCGGAAATACATATCTGCCGATTGCGTCATTAACAATACTGTCTAATGCCAAAAGTCTTTCAGAACTGACACCAACCATTTCCGGAATATCGTAGCCCAAACGTGTTCTGGTAGTTGTCAGTCCTGTATTTAGCTGCAAAGAATCTGATAATGTAAATGGTAGTTTTGCATTTACTCCAATTCCGCCAAAAATTATTTGAGCAGCATAACTTTGTGAAACGTCATCATTATTCCAAAAATGTATCAAATGTTTTGTGTTTTCAAGCAATGTCAGATTACTTATTTCATTAAAATTAACAATTGTAACATTATAAGTTGTATCGTATTTTATCAATTTGGACAAAAAAGCTGTATCAATTTTTATATTATTTAACACAAAAATTAAATTGGGTTTACCATAAATTTTAATCTTACTTAAATCTTCTACTGGATTTTTTTCAAAATAATGGGAAGTTAATCCTGTGTACTTTTTTATTACATTAATAAATTCTTCGGTATTTTTTTCGCCAAAAACAAAACATTCAAATTTTTCATTCAATTCGAAAACCGGCAGGTAATTTTTATCATTTTTAAGCAAAACCGGTGAATATTTCAGAAGTTTTCGGAAAAAAACCTGATTGTCTGTATTTGTAATGTCGTCGTTTGTCAGGTTAATTTCACGAATTGAATTATTATTATTCTTCAACCAACTTTTTGCAAGAAGAATTTTATGTACTTTTATATCAAGTTTTTTTTCGAATTTTTTCTTTTCTTTTACTTTTTCAACAAGCTTATTATAAATATCTTCGGTTGAATTATTAACCATTATCATATCAAAATTCGACTCCCAAAACATATCTAAATCATCAAAATCCGAACTATTGGCAATTAAAATTCCATTATATTTATTTTCTTCTGCAAAATCACTAAGCTGCTTGTTATCAACAGCATATAAAGACGGGATTCCGTGTCTTTTTTGCTCTAAATAAAAATTTTTCCATAAATTTCCAAATACAGAATCATTTTTTGATAACTCAATAAAAGGAATTGAGACAAGTACATTTTCAGATAAAAATTCATCAACAACTATTTTGGTGTAATCCTGATAATATTTTATTAAATCAACATCGTAGTTATTTGTATCTGAAACCTTGTTAATAAGAGAGACAAAGTTAAAGTTGACACCAAAAATTGAATCTTGCCGGTTTGCATATTTAAGATATTCTATCCGCAAAACAGAATCGCGAATTGACAATAATGCCTCAAAAGAAGGCAAATTAAAATATTTTGAAAAAAGTTGAGGAATTAGAATATCAGAATTTTGACAGACAAAAGGTGTGATAGTTGTTTCTAATACTAATTTTTTATAAGAGTCCTGAAAATCTTCTAAACTGTCTGATGTTAAAAAGATAGCTCCAAAGTTGTTTTCAGAAACATTTTGAATACTATCCGAATTTGTGAATAAAACCTGAGCCACTTTTTGCTCAACTGTCATTAGTTTAAGAAGACTATCAGCTTCCTTAGAGTCTACGCTCAGAAAAGCAATATTAGTTTCAAGAACCTGTTTTGGCCTAAAAATAAAGAAAGCGCCAATGATACCTCCAATTGCAACTACTGAAAGAATTGAAATTAATATAATTTTCTTTTTATTCATAGCGCTTTTCTCCTATTTTTTTATTCACTAATAATTTTTGTCAATTTTACTGAGCTTTCCAATTTGCCCTTTTTATCGTATGATTCTGATTTTATCATACCATATTTTTCAGAATACCATTCAGCTGATTTTGCTTGGGAGTTAATAAAGCCCATTTTCACGCTTACATCATAAGTAATTTTAACTGTCTCAAAATTTCCTGCTGTTGTACTAACACTTTCCAATGCCTCAACTTTTCTGTTAAAAATTTTTGTTTCGATAGTCATAAAAGTTGCTCCACCATTTTTCACTATTATTGTCATATTAGCGTCATTTAGTGTTTGTCCGGCTTTAGGATTTGATGGAAATTCAATTTCATCTCCTTGTACTTCAATTTCCATGCCTTGATAAGCTCCCATATCCATCCCTGAATAATAATTTGACATGTCAATTTTAATTACACCACCTTCGCAGTTAATTGAAAATTCCTGAACAATTATTGTATCATAATCAACAGGAGTAGTTTCTGTTTTATAATCAACAGTCACAACATTTCCTGACGTTCTTTTGTCAACAACAGTACGAATGGTTGTAGAAGTTACCTTGTCTTTTTTGTCGTAATTTGTGTATTCAAGCGAAGTCCCTTTCTTTTCAGGGAAATACTTAAAACAATCCTGTGCTTTTAAACCGGAAAATAAAATTCCGAACATAACAATTACTAATGCAAATTTCTTCATCTTTATATAAGTTTTTAATTTAAAAAATAGCTACAAATGTGAGAAAAAATAAGAAATAATGAAAAGAATTTTGACGAAAACGTTTGCAAAATCTCTCAACAATATTTTTGACGAATCAAACTATTTTATATCAATAGATTGCAAAACATACGAAGTTTCCATTCTACCTGATTCTGTGTATGCTTCTTGTTTTACTAACCCCACTTCTTTATTTTCCCAATTAACATAATTAGAAATAAATGTGCCGTAATTTGTTTTTCCCTCTATAACATAAGAAGTTTTCACACATTCAAAATCTCCGGCAGGAGTAGAAATTGTCTCAAAACCAACAACCTTACGGTCTTTCATCTTTGTAATAATCTGGTAAGAACCATAATCCCTTGTCATCGTATAACCAACAACTTCCTGATTTTCAACATACTCATAAGGCATAATCATCCATTCGGGTTCTAAAGTAAGAACTCCTAATTTTACGTAGTTTTCAACATTAAGGTAGGTTTTAAGCTCAATAAAAGATGTGTCATTATAAGATTTTACGATGTAAATAAGTTTTACCGATCCTATTCCTGTTGTAGAACTACATAATTTCATAAAAGTTGTGTCTCCATCAGAGTATTTCTCGGTAATTTCAGTTATTTGTGAACCAACTTTGTTCCCCGAACCACTATTTATATTTAAAGTAGATTTTGTACCAACTTCGCCATTTAATAAATATGGAAAGTATATTGAATCATTTTGCGCAAAAATAAATGTGCTCAAAAAAATTAAAACTAATGTGTTTAATAATATTTTCATCTGTTTATTTTTTTATTCTTTCATCATTGTCAGATGTTACTCCACGAAAAATAATCATTTCCTTGTGTGCAAATAATTATTTTTACATGTTCGTTTCATCTGTTAAGGTTTAGGTTTTGCATTATTGAAAAAAATTTAACTTTGCAACGACAAAAATATAAAAATTATGCCAATAAAGCTAAGTATTATAATTCCGGCGTACAATGAAGAAGCAACTGTACAGAATATTTTAAAACGAGTATTAGATGTTGATTTAATAAATAACCTGGAAAAAGAAATAATTATTGTAAACGATTGTTCCAAAGACAAAACAGTAGAAAAAGTTGAAGAATTTATTTCTGAAAACAACGAACAAGACATAAAATTATTTCATCAGGAAAAAAACATGGGAAAAGGGGCTGCTATTCACAGAGGAATTGATGAAGCTACCGGAGATTACATCATAATACAAGACGCTGATAATGAGTACGATCCAAGAGAATATAATATTCTTTTAAAGCCAATCGTAGAAGGTTTTGCAGATGTAGTTTATGGCTCACGTTTTATGGGCGGAAATCCACACAGAATATTGTTTTTCTGGCATAGTATAGGTAACAAACTTTTGACTTCTTTCTCAAATATGTTCACAGATCTTAACCTGACAGATATGGAAACATGTTATAAAATGTTTAAAGCAGAGCATATTAAATCTTTATTTTTAAAAGAAAAAAGATTTGGTTTTGAACCAGAAGTAACGGCAAAAATATCCAGAATAAAAGGAATTAGAATCTACGAAGTAGGAATTTCATATTACGGACGAACTTACGATGAAGGGAAAAAAATAACAGCAAAAGATGGAATTAGAGCTATTTTTGCTATTTTAAAATACAATATTTTTCGTCGTAGATATTTAAAAAAGAAATAATTTTTTTGAATAAGAATTGAAATATAAAGCAGTAAATCAACTTATTAGTCGTTTTGTTTAAATCAGGTGAAAACACCTGATATAGGCAAAGTGCCTCTGGCAGGTGTTCGCCTTCCAGTATTTTTCAACTCTTAATTCGCATTTTATTAATTTAAATAATAAATCATGAAACCACTTGTAAGTATTATTATGGGTAGCACATCGGATATGCCGGTAATGGAAGCTGCCGCTAAGTTCTTTGATCAAATGGAAATTCCTTTTGAGATAAACGCACTTTCTGCTCATAGAACACCAAAACAAGTAGAAAAATTTGCTTCGGAAGCAAAAAGCAATGGTATAAAAGTAATAATTGCCGCAGCAGGAATGGCTGCTCATTTACCGGGTGTAATTGCTGCTTATACTACTTTGCCGGTCATCGGAGTGCCAATAAAAGTTTCAATTGAAGGCTTAGATTCTATTTTGTCTATTCTACAAATGCCTCCCGGAATACCAGTTGCTACGGTAGGGCTGAATGCAGCTCAAAATGCCGCAATTCTTGCTTCCCAAATTCTGGCTGTTGGTGACGAAAGAATTGCCGAAAAGGTTGCTGATTTCAAGAAAACATTAGCAGATAAAATAGTAAAAGCAAATGAAGATTTAGCCAAAATTGAATTTAAGTTCAAAACAAACTAAAAATTAAACGCCGAGAATATTTTAAAATAATTGTCAGTATTTTGATTTTAAAACACTTACTTTATTTTAAAATTAAGAACATTCTTATCGTTTTTTTTGTATATTTGTAAAATCAAATAATAAAAAACATGGTAGTAAAAAATAAAATAATAGATGATTATTTAGAGCTTATTCTAAATCTCGATCAAAGAGCTAAAATTGAGCTAATTTCGCGTATTTCTTCATCAATTTTGGAAAAAAAAGATACCAAACAAGAACAGCTTTTAAGTTGTTTTGGCGCATTAATTTCGGAACAATCGGCTGACGAAATTATAGAATCAATTTATTCTGCTAGAAATTTCACAGATAAAAACATTGAGCTATGAAAAAGTATCTAATTGATACAAATATTTGTGTTTATTACATCAAAGGACAATTTCAATCTACATGAAAAATTCACTGAAATTGGAGTTGAAAACTTATATATTTCAGAAATAACTATTGCTGAATTAAAATATGGAATAGAAAACAGCGGGAAAAAAGCATACAATAAAAAAATAATCGAAAAATTTATTTCCTCAATGCAAATTGTTCCCATTATTGGGAGCCTTGATATATATGCAAAAGAAAAAGCCAAATTGAAAAAAAACGGACAACTTATAGATGATTTCGATTTACTTATAGGAAGCTGTGCAATATCAAATGACATGATTTTAGTAACGAGAAATGAAAAACACTTTGCCAGACTTTCTAACATTGATATCGAAAACTGGATTGATATTCTTTAACTAATATAAAAAGCACCAAATTAACTAATAATTCTGATATTTATACCATAAGTTACTTTTACTCAAACTTCATCAAATATTTATAAGCCTTGCCTTTTGAAAGCTTTTTTTCTGAAAGAATACTTGATTTGTATTTATGTTCTAAAAAGAAATTATGATAATTTTCCGGTTTCCCAACTTCAGTTTGAGTTACAAAATTTTCAGAAAAAATATCATCAAATTCCGTATAATTAATCCAAAATGTTGGTTGATAAATTGGATTTTTCTCGTTAATATCATCTTCTCTGAATGTTTCTCTGACAGGACAAATTGCAACAATTCTTTTTTCGATTACTTCTCCTTCTTTGTTATAAAGCCATAATTCTTTAAAAACGAATGATGTAATTTCTTCTGTATTATAAGGTATTGTATAAGTTATTGTATCCAATTCTAAATCGTAATTAGAATATTCAAATTTCTGCGTTTTTTGTCCTAAAACCTCATTAACTTTCTCTTTTGAAAGTAATTGTTTCATTTCTTCATCTGCATAAAAATTTTTATTCTTTTCAAGTCCAACAACAATTAAGTCGCTTAATTTTGTGTAACCCAAAGTTGAATTTACAGGAAAGAATAAATTCGGATTGTCTTTTTTATCAACTTTAGTGGTTACTATTTTAGCTTGTTTAAAATCTTTTTTAGTAAACAATTCATAATCAATAATTTCAACCGGTTTTTGATTTGAAAAACGAATGAATTTTTCCACATCAGAAGAATCGGAATGTAAATTCACAAAAACACCGGAATAAAATTCGGTTAATTCTATTTTATCCGCTGTTGAAAAATCAGAAGAGTTCCAAGCGACAGTATCGGTAAAATCAATCCCAAAATATTTTTGATTAAAAATAAAATCATCAAATGTAATATTAGAGAAACAATCTTGTCCAAAAAGTTTTTTTTGCGATGTAATATTCTGCAAATCAAGATAATAAACCCAAAAAGTTTTAGAAAATAAAGGGTTTGCTTGTTCGTAATCATCTTCTCTATAATATTCTCTAATTGGACAAATTCCTGTTGTAACCACCTGAATAAGTTCTTTTTCATCGTTGAAAAAATGTACTTCTTGAAAAATAAAAGACGTTATTTCAAGAGGAATAAACGGAATTTCAAATTGAACCAGCTCAATTTCGCCAGATTCATTTTCAATATACACCGGCTCTGTTCTTTTCCCCAACATTTCTTCCATTTTCTCAGAATAAATTTTTTCTGAAAATTCCTGACCATTTTCGGAAAAAGTTGAGTAAATCGGAACTTCTGAGCCTACAATCAAATCTAAAAAATTAGCAAAACCAAAAGACTTAAATTCAGGGTAGAAAAGTGGAAAATTGACGCTATCAGATTTCCAAACACGTTTGTATATTATTTGTGCACTTTCAACTTGTTTGTTTTGTAAATCAACAGAATGAGGCAAGTTGTTTGATTTATCTATTTCAATTCCGGGTAAATTATCATCTGTAAATTTATAATCACTAATATTAACCGCTATATTCTTATAATCACTTGCGGTTTGTTTGTAATAAGAAGCATTTTTAAAATAATCATTTTTATTCTGGGAAAGATATAACATTGTGTCACTCAATTCATAACCTTCGTAATCCTGATAAAACAAAATTTCTTCAAAAGTTCTTGTTTTTTTGCCGTTTCTTTCAGTTGCAAATTGATTGGATAGAAACTTCTGAGCATCAGGGAAATAGATCCAAAATGTGTTTTTATACAAAGGTTCTGTCTTTTCATCATCCCATTCGTTATAGTATTCTCTGACAGGACAAATTCCGATTGTTATTTTTTGTTTAACGCATTCATTTTCACCATATAACCAAAGCTCACTAAAAATATAAGAATTTATTTCTTTTTCATCAAAACTATGAATTACACTCTGTTTTTCGTATTCACCCTCAGAATTAAGAATAAATTGCTCTTCGGTATATTGCCCAAGTTTTTTAAAAGCCGAAACCGTGTCCAATACGTACTTAAAATTTCCACCTAAAATAAGACTTTGATTTTCATAAGCTAATAAATCACCGGTACGGATGCCATCTACAAGAATATTTATTAGATTTTTGTTCTCATTTTTTGAATTTTCAGAATAAAAAAGCGGAAAATTTTTGTAATCTTCTTTAAAAACCTTAACATAAACTAATTTGGCATACTTAATTTCCGAAGAATTGACTGTTTTATATTTTATATTTTGAGCATTAACAGAAAAGATAATCAAAAACGCAAACGACAAACTGATTATAAGCTTCTTAATCATAGTTTTTGGCTCAAATTTAAACATTTTATTTCGTTTTTATCAAAAAAAAACTTTTGAAATCTCATTTTTTTTTAATTTTAGAAAAAATTAAATTGCATATCATGAGAAACGCCAAACTACTATTTATTTTTGCTATTACCGTGTCTATTCTCTTTTCTTGCAGTAGCAATTCCAAAAAACAAAAAAAATTATTAAAAAAAACAGAATCTTTTTCTGAACTGGCATTGCCTTCTACCTTTTACTCTGATTTTTTTCAAGATGTTGATTTTCATAAAATTGATGATGAAAGTTTTATCTCAGAATATCTTGTTGAAAATTATTCTGCTGATGAAACTGAATTCTATGGCGGAAAAAGATACGCTTTAAATGACGAAATAGAAGTTATTATCTGGGCTACAACTACAACTATCGAAGAAGTTTTATGGTTAGCCACATATAAAAAAGATAAACAAATAGATGTAATAAATATTGCCGGAAACACAAATTCATATTACTATAGTTGCGAAATTTCACATAATTTAGAAATTACTATCACTTCTTACGAAAGCATTGATGGAGTTGAATATGAAACAGTTTCGGCTTATTCTTTGCGTGAAGACGGCGAAATTATTGAAATGAGCAAAACTGAAAACATTACTTCGCTCGAAAACATGAAAGAATTATTTGTTGACGTTTCCTTACCTTATTATTCTAATGAAGAAATTTTATATAAACAAATGCCACTTTTAACTTTAGATGAACTTCAATATTTTATAAACAATAGCTCTGATTTTGATTTGTTTGACCAAAATTTCACATATTATGCAAATAGCAAAATTGATTTTGGAAATGATTTGTATGGTTATACTTTTATGATGACTCCTACAGATGGCGACAAAAATTTAATTTATCCGAGAGAAAAAATATTTTTTGAATATGAAGGAGTTTTTATTTCTGCTTACGATTTATGGTCAGGAAAAAGAGAAGCTAACATTGAAGCTAAAATATTTGCTAACGGGTCAAAGATTTTTTTACAATATGACAAAACAGAATATTTAATAAAACAAGGTTATTTTATTCCGGATTTTTTCTCAATTGAAACTTATCTTTTGAACGATGAACCAATTTACAAAGACGCTATTGGGCTAAGTGATGTGTACGATAAATCTTCTTTTGATTTTTTCTATAATTCTTCAAAAATAGGAGGAGTTTTTTCACTAAAAACATTCAAAAAATTCGGAAAAATAAGTGAAGATGATATGTGGGAAATGTACGAAAACAATGCTGAAGTTAAAGCAGTTGGCTATTTTAAAGCCGATTATCATACTTCCGGGTTCATTTTTCACATAAAAGACGGAATGCAAAATACTTTTGTTTATAATAAATTCAATGATCAAGGCGATTTATTGGAATATAAAATTCTTGAAGACTGCATTAGCGCTACCTGTGCTGATTTTGAAGTTAAAAAATTATTTTACGACAATAAACCTGTTTATAACATTCAATCAAGACATGCCGCCGGCGGATTTTTGATGAACATTTATGTTTTTTGGGATGGCAAAACGATTAAACGAATTTATGCTTCAGAAGAAGAATTTATGGAATGTCCGGGCGAGGATTATTGTCCTTATTTTTACACTCTTATTGATGATGACGAACTTGAAGGTTTGCTAACAAATTATAATATTGAAGAAATTCTTGGAAACCTGCAAGGAACTGATTCTGAAAACGATGTATTAAAAATGAATATTGAAACTCTTGAAAAATATGTTGATTAATATTGAGTTGGGAGTCGGGAGTTGGAAGTTTTTTAACGAAATCCTTTCGGCGATGTTTTTTCGACATAAATACTGTAAAACTATCTTTTTAAAAAAAATATTTTGGTCTCAAATAATAAAATCAATAAATCATGAAAAAATTACTCTTATTATTTACAATTGTTTTGTCTATTTTCTTTGTTTCATGTAATGAAAATAAAGATGGAAATGATAAAAAAACAGATGAAATTTCATTCTACGAAACTGAGTTAATAATAACTCCAGATAGTGTAGATTTATTTGGAACTCTTTTGATGCCGGATTCTTTGGGCGAATTTCCGCTAGTGATAATCGTTGCCGGCTCTGGTCCAACTGACAGAAACGGGAATAATCCGCTCGGAGTAACCGCAAAACCTTACGAACTTTTGGCTGATACTCTTGTAAAAAGCGGAGTTGCAACTTTTAGATACGATAAAAGAGGAATTGCAAAAAGTGTAGCAAAAGGCTTAAAAGAAGAGGACTTGAGCTTTGACACTTATGTTAACGATCTTATTTTTATTGTAAACGAACTTAAAAAAGACAAAAGATTCAACAAAATTATTATTCTTGGACACAGCGAAGGGGCTTTAATTGGCGCTATTGCAAGCAATGAAATAAATGCCGACAAATTCATTTCGGTTTCGGGAGTTTCCAGACCTGCTGATTTAATTCTAATCGAACAACTTGTAAACGGCTTAAATGTAGATAAAACAAGAATAAAAAGTATAATTGAACAAATAAAAGAAGGTAAAATTGCTGTCGTTGAAGAACCTGAATTACAATCAATTTTTCGACCTTCGGTTCAACCTTATTTGGCTTCGTGGTTTAAATATAATCCGGTAGATGTTTACGCCCAATTAACAATGCCCGTTTTAATAATTCATGGAACTACCGACATTCAAGTTCCTCCGCAAGATGCTGAATCATTGGCATTTGCTTGTCCAAAAAGCACTTTGTCAATTATCGAAGGAATGAACCATGTTTTGAAAACTGCACCAGCTGACACAATTGAAAACTCAAAAACGTACTCTAATTCTAAATTACCACTAAAAGAAAAATTAGTTGAAGATATTATTGATTTTGTTTTAAAATAAGCATTTTGGAAAATTGAATTCGGCAAGTAAATTCATACAACCCTCTCCTAAAAAGAGGGTTGTGATGAATTGTTTAATTTATTAGCTTTCCCTTAAAATAAATTACCGGGATAAAATTTTAAGCCAAAATCAACTTTTAAATTATTTCCTGTGTAATTAATCTCTGAAACAGACGTAGGTATTTCGTTATTAAGCCCTTGGTCGCCGTCGAAGAAATTAATTTGATACTGATAATCCGGGAAAGATTTGTTTAATGAAAGTCCGACATAAAAGCTAAAAACATTACTAATTTGATATTCTATTTCAGAACCAATTTCAATATTTACATGGAAATCTCTAAAAAACACAGTTTGAGGCTGTACCCTATCAAGCATTGTAGTATCTTGATTTACAATAATATAATCTCCGCCTCCATAATAATTAGCAGAACCTCCGTATGAATTAAAAAATCCAACTTGAACATAAGGATCTAAACGAAAACGCCTTTTATATATTATTTTGTAAAATCGCAAATAATTATTGTTTACCATATCAATTGTACGATACCCAACAGTTTCTTGAATTTTTTCTCCAAAACTAAAAAAACTCATTTGTATATTGTTGCGATTAAAGCCCAATTCCACCGCAAATTTATAATTAAAATTATATCCTATTCCCAAATTTAAAGCAGTAGTTGAAACTAACTTATTTTTATTATCAACTTTAATATGATTTAACTGAAAACCTTTTGCCAAATTCAAAAACACACCTTTTTGAGGATAAGTTTCAGTTCCAATTATTGGCTGATTGAACTGATTATACTTAATTATCGGAATAGAAATAATAAAGTTTGACTCCAATTGATTTATTGGAAGCGTCAAACTATGTTCCTGATTACAAGGCTCTTCAGAGTAAAAAACAAATCCATTTTCAATTACTTTTTGCTCAAAAGGACGATAATAATTTAATAGATTAACAGATAATTTAACACCATTTTTGAATTTATAATCCACCTGAACTCCAAATTTCCCTAACAGAGAAATCATAGAACTTGAATTTTTGACATAAGCCTGTTTAAATTCGCTATTTTCAATATAATAATTAAATGTAGATTTCCTTTTGGTAAAAGGATCAATCTCAAAGTTTATTCCACCGTAAACACTTAATCCTAAATGTTTTGAGTCGAATAAATAATATTTTACGCCCAGAGGAATGCTAAAAAATGATTTTAACGGAATATTTCTGTATGAAAAAACGCTACCGGAACGCAAATCATTAAATATTAACGGAGTATATCCAAAACCTGATTGAACTGATATTTTTTTGCCTAACATTTTTTCATATCCAACAATAAATGATTTATATTTTTCAGCCGAAACATAACGAATTCCTGATGGAAAACTTATATTGTGCAGTGTAGAATGATTAAAAGAACTACCGGTTGAGAGAAACAAATATTTTTGTTGAGCAAAACCACAAAAATTTAAAAGAACCAATAATGAAATTGCGGCAAATCCTTTCATAGTTTTATTTTTACCACAAAAATAAAAACAATTTTAACTACAAAAAGTTAAAAAACCCTTTAAAAAATTAATTTATACAAAGCTTTACATTAGCAAAAAATGTAGGTTAAAAATACAACAAGAAATCAATATTAAGGCTACTTAAACTAAAAACACATCACACCTGAATATATACCAAATTGTTAAAATAATTCCGAGAATTATTTTTTAGAAGTTGTTCCCGAAATATTTCGGGACAAGTAATGCCGATTGA
>JAFGUD010000072.1 GCA_016938685.1 Bacteroidales bacterium
GGAACTCAAAGCAAAGATACAACCGTTAGCGAAAATATTCAACTGAATTTTTATAGTAGGGTAATTGCTTATAACGTGAATGTGTTTGAGTAGTTTTGTTTTGTGGTGTGGTTTCGAGCGAAGCGAGAAATCACACCACAAAACAAAATTACTTCAAACACAATGTTATAGTTCTTTTTTTTTATTCGCTTTCAATCATGAGTTTATTGCTTAACTCTCTAATTTCTACTTTCGTGTCAATTATATGTTTTATTTCATTACTAATTCTTTCAATCTCTTGTTTATCTGTTAGTATTGGCAAAATTATTTCATTTATTCTGTTTCCGAGTGTTGATAGTGTTGCTTGCACAAATGTATGAACTTCTACTTGTTTTTGAACAATTTTTGTATTTAGTAAATAAAATAGATAATAAGCATTAATTTCATCATTGGGCATTACTCTAATTTTTCGTAAATGACTTTGTATAACACATCTAACATCTAATTTTGAAACTAAGGAACATCTACCAATTAAAAAAGTTCCATCGTTTACAAACAATATATCATTTTCTTTTACATCTTGCGATTTACGATATTTTTCGTATATTTTTTCAGAAATTCCTTTTACAGGGTTCATTTTTATTTCCCAATTAACAATATCCGTTGTTCTTACAAATGGGATTTCTCCTGTTCCGTAATTTCTAGAACCTATTTCATTTCCTCTTCTTATTTGTAATATGTTTTTGTCTAATAATTCTTTTATTGTTGTAAGTTTATATTTGCCACTTTCTTCAAGTTCTTTAAGCCGAATAGCTAATTCGGGACTGTAATTTTCCGGTATATATATGTTTTCACGTATTTCTTCTGTATTTACTGTAAATCCGAGCCGACTGATTTTTTTTATTCCGCCATTTAGAAACTGTTGAAAATTTTCAGCAATTTCAGGTGTTTCATCGTCTAATTTTTTTTGCCCGTTTTTATCGTATATAGTTGAACCATCTTTATCAATTTTAAATATCTCTTTTCCATTTTTATCATGTCCTATGGCGTTGGCTATTGCCATAAATATTTGTTTTTGACTTTGTTTTTTTTTCTCCAAAAATACAACACTCGTTTTGGTATGTGTGCTTGGTTGAAATGTTTCTTGTGATAGACTTATTATTCCTAAAATAGAAGCGTATTTACGGATATATTCCCAAATGTAACGGTCTGATGGATTTCCAAAAATCCCTTCTGGCAGGATTATGCCTGCTCTGCCACCGTCTTTTAATAATTGTATAATTCTCTCAATAAAAAGAATTTGGGGTGGTTGTTTCTCTCTAATTTTATTTGTTAAATTCCAATTTTCACCACCATTTTTCCAATAATAACCAAGTTCGTATTGTCTTAATAGATTATCGCCTATAACCGGTATTTTTGCACCAAAAGGTGGATTTGTTAAAATTAAATCAAATGTGCCGAGTTGTATTGTTTCATTTGTTACCGAACTCCATTTTTTAGGTTCTTCTAAACTGTTTTCACAAAAAACATGATATTCATTTTCGCCTAAAAGCGTTAAGTATATTTTTGCGAGTTTTGATAAAAATAAATCCTTGTCAATTCCTGTTATGTAATAATTTTTTGTTTTCTGTTTTTGTAAATGTTGAAGTATATGAGCCAAAAAACCACCACTACCACAAGCCGGGTCAATAATTTTATCTCCTTCTTTGGGTTGTAAAATGTCAATCATCATTTGAACAACATTTCTTGGCGTAAAAAATTGACCTTCCCCCCCTCTGAACGATGTTCCGATTAATTCTTCAAAAGCATCTGCAATAATATCTCTATCGGCATCAAGTAAAGAAGAATTTTCAAGTTTTGAAATTATGTATGATAATTCTGCACTATTAATTTCAATGATTTCATCATTTTCAAAAATGTCTGAATATGTTTCTTTTACAACTTCAAATACCTTATTAATCCGATTTTGAAAATCTTTTAATGTTTCATTTGGTCTATTTCCGATATCAACAAGTTCGTCTGCTTGTTTTACCTTTTCATCGTATATTTTACAGAATAATATACGCATAATATTCTGTGCTATTTTTTCATCACGAGATATTCCCGTTACATTTCCAGCAAAATAATCCCTAATTTCTCTAAAAACTATTTTTAGATTGTTTATTGGCTGTAAATCTTTTCTATAAATTAGTTTTTTGGGTTTGCTAATTTCTGCGGATAAAAATAAATCCATATTTTGTTTTTTTCAATTATTTAATACGATTGTGTGCTTTTACAATAAACTCCATAAAATCAATAGTTTCTTTGAGTGAATGGTCTGTCATTGCCACATTGCACCATCTATGTCCATATCTAACAGTGTTTGATTTGTGCCTTATTTCAGTTTCTACTAATGGGTTTACGTGTAAGATTTGATTTGAACCGTCATTACCTTCTGTCTTTTTTGAGGGTCTCCATGCCGGTTGCCAAGTAGGAATTCGTTCGTCTGTTCTGAATTGCTGTAAGTCATTTGACAATGGTAACTTACACACCGGACAAGAAATAATATCTTGTTTTTGTGTTGGAAACAATTTTGAGGGTAATGTTAATTTTATATCAATTTTTTGGTCTTTTAGTAACTGAGTTACTTTTGTATAAATTGTTTTAAAATCAATATTGTAATATTCTGTTGCTACCGCAATAGCAAGTATAGCATAAGTTTCTATACTGTCTTGCCAATCGCAAGCTTCGTAGGCAGGTATAGCACAAGAATTTTGTGTCCAAAGTGTATCATTCCAATGTTTTAAAGTGTCAATATGTTCAATCCAATGTTTAGGCAGGGCGGCAAACCTTTCGGGTAGTTCGTGAACTTTATCAGAAGGAAATTCTTGTTCTTTCCCGTTAATTTTGACAATATATACTAAAACTTGTTCGTCATCTTCTCCTTGTATTTCAATCCTTTCAATTTCTTTTGCATAAGAAACAGGTTGTTCTGCAACAATTAATGGATGCCATCTTAAATTTCTATTTGAATATGGTGCTTTACCTTGTCTTCCTCGTGTGCAAATAGTATCTCTTTGTAATTTTCCACCACCAAGTCCAAGTCCTCCGTCTCGTGTATAGCTTATTTTACCATATTGTTTATGAAAATCTGCTTTTTGAGTTTTATCCTCAATAGTATTTTTTATTAAATCAGATATTTCGTTACAAGTTTCAATGATTTTTTTATCAAAGTCTGTTAAAAAACTTGCACTAATTGTTCTTCCTGTTGCCATATTTGTTTTTTTAATTGAATTGTAAAATTAATATTTTTATTGGATTAGTGAATTTTTAATGAACTATAACGAAAACGCACTTGCGGCGGTGGCTTTGGGCGGCTTGCGTAGTGAAGCGAGCGTAGCGAGCGAAACGAAGCAA
>JAFGUD010000073.1 GCA_016938685.1 Bacteroidales bacterium
GAGAGGTCAGATTATTATACATATTGTTTTTATAATTCATTAAAATACTTGAAACCAAAAGGTTTAATTTCTGCCATAACTTCAAATGCCTGGCTTGGAAAGAACTACGGACAGCAATTTAAACGATTTATTCTTGATAATTTCTCAATAAAATACATTGTTAAAAGCAATGCAGAACATTGGTTTACATATTCACAAGTAAGCACAATTTACTTAACACTTCAAAAAACAGAAAATAAGCAACCAACGAAATTTATAACAATAAATTTTAAGTTAAACGATTATTTTACAGAAGAAAACAAAGACAAGCATTTAGAACTCACAGAGGAGTTTTATAACCAAATTGATTTCTGTGATTTAGCAGAAAACGAAGATTGGAAACAAGATGAATACTTTGATACGGTTTATCACAAAAAAGACAACACAATAACTGTAAGTATTGTAGAAAATGAAAAGTTAGTTGAAGCAACATTAAATCAAGAAAATTGGGATACATTTTTTATAGCAGAAAATCCACTATTAATGTTTGAGAAATCGGTAATAAAGCCATTTCCCGATTTGATAGATGTAGGCAGAGGAACAAGGACAGGACAGGATAAAATGTTTCTTCTAAATCAAGAACAAATCAATGATTTGCACATTGAAAGTAAATTTTTGCAAGCGACCTTGAAATCAAGTAGAAATTTAAATACAATTGAAAATAACAACGAACCGGAAAGCTTTTTGTTCTTATGCTATGAACCAATAGAAAAATTACAAAAAAAATATCCTAATGCTCACAAATGGATTAAAAAGTGGGAAACAGAAAAAAACAAAACAGGCAAACCTTTACCACAAGTTTTAAAAGCCAATAAACCAAATTGGTATTCACTCAAAGCAGAAGAGCCTGCAAACATCTATATTTCTATAAATCCCGACAAAAAACTGTTTTTCAGTTATAGCAACGAAAGTATATACTTAAATCAAAGATTAGTTGCAATACGAGCTGATAAAAAAGATGTTGAAATTATTGCAGCACTATTTAATTCAATAATTGGTTTGCTTTACGTTGAATTTAACGGAATTTCAAGAAATCTGGGTGCATTGGATTTAAACGCTGATTTTTTTAAAACAAAAATGAAAATTTTAAATCACAATCTACTAACAAAAAAGCAAAAGGATTTAATAATCAGTAAATTTAAACCACTAACAAAAAGAATAATAAACAATTATGACATAGAATTACAATCAAAAGACAGGATTAATTTTGACAAAGTTGTATTGAAATGCTTTGGGTATGATGAAAGTCTTATCGAATTGCTATACAGTTTGTTAAACGATAAAATTACAAATAGAATTGAAATGAAAAATAGATAAAAAAAATGTGTGTAACATGCTACTTGTCGTCAGTGGTTTTGGGGCGTTTTGCTTCGCCTACGGCTTCGCAAAAACACCCCAAAACCACCACCGCAAGTAGCTTTCCGTTATGCAAAATAAAAAACAACGATTTAGAATATTTTATTTAATTTTGTAGTAATTAACTTAAATAATAATAAAATAAACAGATGA
>JAFGUD010000011.1 GCA_016938685.1 Bacteroidales bacterium
AATTCAATGTGCAGGGGTACATTGTTTTTATTTCTTGAGTGCAAGGAATGCATTCACATTTTAAATATTTTTTAGTGCATATAAAACTAATGCACAAATTTAATAGCTCTGAAATTATTCTGAAAGCAGCAGGGTGCTTACAAAGAAAATAATGATTCAGTTGGTTCTAAATATTTCGGAGAAGTTTATGGAATAATTGTCGACATTAGATAAGTACGCGTACATTCGGTCCCAGAATGTTTTTAAAATTGCAATTAGAAGGTTTCTTTTAATATTGAGGAAATATAACTAAAGGAATTTTCAGTCAGAGGTTGACAAAATTGGTTACAAAAACCATTGGAAAATGAATTTGTTGTAGTCAATTATTTTAAAGGATGAAAACAAAAAAAAATGGGTAGAGATGTTTATGTGTGAAAGCTGGGTGTACATCTATATTGTGTATTGCATATAGCCCATGCATACCACATATAGTTACATTCGTTTGCTGAGGACTAAACTATAAACTCAACCTTTAAGAATGTTAAGTGAAAGGGTGCCTAAATCATCCTAAATCAAATTGGACCACAAAATATTTTTTCTTTTCTTAAAGAAAACTTAACGTTGAGGGAGAAAACTTTCATTACGGAGGCTTCACTAATAGAACATTCTTATAAATTTATTGGGCAATTTATTAAATAATAAAACCGCAAGAAGAGTGATGAAATGTGGACATTATAATTGCTTCCGGAAGCTAATTTGTTGAATTTGAGGAAATTCAATTGTGAATACAAAGGGGTTTTCACATAAAACTTCATTTCATAAGGAAATCACTCTTATCTTACCGAACATGGAATGAGACTTCAAGAAGTTTCGGATTGTGGAAAAAATAATAATAATATACTCTGATTATTAAGGAAATGAAAGAAATCTTAAGAATTTTTTTAAATTCTCATTGCAAGGGGAATTTAATTGAGTTCTAGGAAAAATTATCAAAAGTAATTCGAATGGATGCAAACGTTTGAATAATTATTTGATTTTATTTTCGTTCTTTGATGAATTTTATGGACTTAATCAGAATCAGATGTATGTTTTTTTGGTATGTTTATTCAGGAATAAACAATGAGCAAATGATAAAAGGTTAAATGAGCTTTTGTTTCATTTAAAAATAGAAGAATATGGAATTCTTTACGTGATTTGTTATTATTTTTTTAATTTCCATGGGAAAAATAATAGAAATCTTTATTTCAAGTTTGATGAGGAAAATATCTTACTTGTTACATTAGTTTTTGG
>JAFGUD010000074.1 GCA_016938685.1 Bacteroidales bacterium
ATCAAAAACGGAAGTGTCAAAATCGTTTTCATGGGTAACATATTGTTTAACGTTTTCTAGCTATATAAATGTAGACAAAAAAGCCTTTAAAAAGGTTGCGTCAAATATAAATTTAATGTTAAAAAAAAGTAATCTTTATTTAGTCCATATAACTTACCTCTTCTTTTTTATAAAATGATAAGCCCCATGTAAAATTGATAAATATCATATAAAAGTCCTTATTTTAAATTAGTCTGCTTTATAATCACAGAATCATGCTGAACAACAGAAATGTTAAGCAACATTTTTGTCGTTTATTTATAAACATCTGTTTATTTTTGTTATAAAATAATAAAGAAAAAATTCTTTATAGAAAAAAGAATAAACCGGCCTTAACTGGCACTCTGGTTAACAATAAAAACAATGAATAAACTGATTTTATAACTTAAATTATTCTTATGGATCCCATAAAGTCCTTAATCAAAGATTTAGCGCACCAATACGGTAGAAAGCGGGAAAACCTGCTCCCAATTATGCAGGGAGTTGTAGAGCGTGAAAACTTCCTGTCGGAATATTCCATGGTAGAAATTGCACGCGAAATGGATATCCCAGCTTCCGAAGTGTATGGAACGGCTACTTTTTATTCTTTCCTTGAAACCAAAGCAACAGGGAAATATACCATTCGGGTGTGTAAAACCATTACATGTGCCATGAAAGGGAAAGGCCAGGTTCTTTTTGCCATTCAGGACATGTTGAAAATTAAGTTGGGAGAAACAACTCCCGATAATCGTTTTACCCTCCTGGAAACGAACTGCCTGGGCTGGTGCCACAAAGCACCTGCAATGATGATCAACAACGAAGTGTACACAGAACTTACCCCGGAAAAGGTAAGGGAAATTCTTTCGGATTATATGAAACAAAACGATTCAATTTAAAAAAGGAAAGATGACAAACTCATATCAGTTAAAAAGGGTCGATTTTATTTTCAGAAATGAAAACGACTGGGAAAAAGTACTTTCCACTACCATAAAAAAGA
>JAFGUD010000075.1 GCA_016938685.1 Bacteroidales bacterium
TACAATTTCTTCATTAGAAACAAAACAAGAAAAGCTCAATATTAGTAAAGTTGTTATTAATGAAATAATTGTTGATTTGCTTTCTGTTTTCAATCAACAAGCCATAAATCAAAATATTTCGTTATATGCCACGAAACAATTAAACGACAAACAATCAGAAATATTTACAGGGAACTCCTAAAAACTCCAAGTTGTGCAGAAAGCTGATTATCATCATTTTACAGGCAAAAAAGGTGTAAAAAAATTTGGTCTTTTGATTGATATTCAGTATTTTAGAGGAAAATATGAAGGCATGAAAAAATTTAAACGACATAGAGATTACGGCTTCTTCGACCAAGATATTCGTCTATCTAAACTTTCAAAATTGGGAGACCCCTTAGAGAAACTTTACCAGAACATTGATTTTGAGATATTTAGACCTATTTTGGAAGACAGATTAACCAAACTGCAAAAGGGTGCAGGCGGAAGACCTCCGTATGACTATGTGCTGATGTTCAAAATTTTAATCTTGCAGCGCTATTACAATTTGTCTGATGAACAGATTGAGTATCAAATAAATGACCGCATGAGTTTTATGCGCTTTTTGGATTTAACCATTGCTGATGATATTCCCGACAGCAGAACTGTTTGGGTTTTCAGAGAGCAACTTGTTGATTTAGATGTAATTGAATCGTTGTTTGACTTGTTTTTAAAGGAACTCGAGGCTCTGAATTTAATCGTAAATGAAGGTAAAATCGTAGATGCAAGTTTTATCGAAGTTCCGCGTCAGAGAAATAAAAGAGCTGAAAATGAAGAGATTAAAGAAGGAAAGACGCCGGAGTCTTGGAACAAAAATCCGCACAAATGCTCTCAAAAAGACATGGATGCCCGATGGACAAAAAAGAACAATCAAACATTTTTCGGCTATAAAAATCATGTAAAAATTGATGCAAAAAGCAAACTTATAACCAAATACGATATTACAGATGCTTCGGTTCACGACTCTCAAACACTTGAAAATCTGTTAGATGAAACCGACAAAGGACAAACATTGCATGCCGACAGCGCATACACAGGCGAAAACCAAGAAAAAACAATTCAAGAAAAAGGAGTTATCAATCAAGTGCATGAGAAAGGCTACCGAAACAAACCATTAACAGATGGGCAGAAGGCAAGTAACAAAGAAAAATCCGGAATTCGTGCACGCGTAGAACATTTGTTCGGATTTATGGAAATGAGTATGAATCAAATGTATATTAACTCCATCGGAATAAAACGAGCCAAAGGCATCATTGGTTTGATGAATTTGACATATAATATGTTCAGAAAAATTCAATTACAAGCCAATCTATAGGATACATGTGTTCGGACGGCTACTCAAAAAGAATACAATCAACTTAAAATCAATCACTTAACTAAATTGAATCAAAGTAATGTAGATAAAAAGAAAATCATATAATCCCTCCGAAACAGGCCAAATGAAAATTTGATCTAAAAAAAGGGAGTTTTTAGAAGTTCCCTAAAGCATAATCAGAGCAATCAAAATGAAAAAAGTTGAAGTCGAAAAAACAATAATTCATATTACTCAACATAATAAAGAAGATTATATTAGTCTGACAGACATGTTGAAACACAAAGATAGCGGCGGATTAGTTTTTAAATGGCTGAGTAATAAAAACACTA
>JAFGUD010000076.1 GCA_016938685.1 Bacteroidales bacterium
AAACGAGTTTTTGCGAAGTTTGGACTAATTTCAATGTGCAATCGGTATAAAAAATAATTCTCGGAATTATTTTAACAATTTGGTATAGCTTCTCTAAGAAAAGTTGTAATCATTATTGTCCGAAACAACAAGTAATATTGTCTTAAAAATAAACGATATTAGAAACATCATGTTTAAAATTTTGACAAATTGCTTCCGGCAGTACTTTTGTTCTTCTCTCAAACGGTCATATTGAAAATATCTTGCTTGAACCTGTCCTTTATGGATCTAAGTTGATTGTAAATTTACTTTGTGCAATTAATTGTACTATGAGTTCTTATCCAACTTTTACTCTTAATGCAAGCAAGTTGCTTCCAGCAGGACTTTTGTGATTGATTGTATTATTGTAGTTTTTATAAAAGTTGTCAAATGATTTTAAAAAGATTTCGGACAATTGTAATTTGCAATCATAACTTCCGTGATTTCAGTGGGAAATATTTTATTTTTCTTTTTTTCTAAAAAAATGGACTTTGGGGAATGTTTTATTTAGTATTACTTCTTCATATTAGCAATCTACTTTATTCAGAAGTATCAAGTCTACAATATTCCATCTCTTTTTCTAAATTTTCAAATTCTTCCGACCAAAGACTTAATTTTTTCATTTCTGACCTAATTTGTAAGTAAAAAATATTATTCAAAATCACAGTAGCACAAGTAGCTGAATATTCTGCTTTTGGGATTGCCTGAAGCATCAAATTTTCCAACCTTTCAACTATCTTGTTTTTATTTCTATTTGTTTGTTCTAATTTATAATCTTTAACTAAAATCAATATATCTGACAACTGTATAATTAATACTTTTCCAACATTAAATCTTTCTGTTACAATTCTATCCACGTCATTTAATGACAAATTAATAATGGTATTTTCTCCTAACACATCTTTCCCGAAAAAAAAGAAGTCTTTCAAAAATATATGCTCAGATGGAATCTGAATAGTTGGGTTTAAAATAGGTTCTTTCTTAGTATCATGTTCTCCTTTTTTTCCATTACATCTTTTACAAGATGGCAATAGATTTTCCCACAGAATAACCTCATCTTTATATATTTTTTTTGGATGAAAGTGCTCAACTTCAAGATACTTGCTTTCTGTATTAATTTTTGTCTCACAATAACAGCATTTATAATGAGACATTTCTAAAAGAGCATCTTTCAAATACTTTTTATTCCAAACATCTTCGCCTGTTTTCTTGAACTTTTCAGTTAATTCTTTCTGATGTTCTTCTGTTAATTTCTTGGGCTTTTCAGTTCTTTTAATCCTTATCATCTTGTTTGGTTAAAGAAGTCATCTGAATTTTTAATAATTTACGTTGAACACTATCAGGATGGAGAATTTTATCTAATTCATTGTATGTTTTTTGTGCTTTTTGCTTATCATTTTTGGTAATTGCAACTTCAATTTCTTTCATTAACTTTAAATAATCGTCTGATTTAGTTTTTTCACCAAGTTCCATCAATTCTGATAAAATTTCCTCAACTGTCCAACCTTTAAATGTTGATATTTCAGGTTGCTTTACTATAATATTATCCTCAGATTTTTGCAATACAATTACATTAATATCATCAGCCGACTGCACCACAAGTGGGCTGTGCGTTGTAGCTATAAACTGAACATTCGGGAATAAATTTCCTACAAAATGAATTATTTTTCTTTGCCATTCAGGATGTAAATGCAAATCTATTTCATCAATAAGGACTATAGCAGGCTCATGTAATGGATTTTTACTATCAGGATAACGTTCAAACATTTTTTTCATCAAGTCAGCTAACCAAGCTAAAGTTACTTGATAACCATAACCCAATTCATAATATCTAACTTCTCCAAAATCTGTTCTAAAAAGCACATAATTGTCTAAATTATCATCAGTTACAAATCGAAAATCTATAATATCAGGTAAAACTTCACTTGTTAAAACTTTTTTAACTTTTAAAAACTGTTTTTTAGCTTTTTCAGAATTATTCTTAATAGAATAATCTAATTGAAGCAACCATTCTTCGATATTTGTTAATTCTACATTGTCATTAAATAAACTCAGAGTATTGTCATTGTTTTCTTTCTCAGAAATTGATTTTCTGCTAGACTTTCTTTTAATTCCGTATCCAATTATTAGATTTGTTTTTAGCTTTTCAACTTCTCTTATAGATGCAGAATCTGATGTAAATCTCCAACCAAAAGAATCAAAACTTGTATTAAATATAAAAGACTTTTCTGATTCTCGAAGCTCAATATTTCGAAATCCTTTTGGCACAAACATGAACCTGTCTTCATCTTTTATTGGAATATTTACTTTAATTGGTTCTAGTTCTGCAAGAATTCTGAGAATAGTAGTTTTGCCTGTATTGTTATTTCCAATAATTACAGTCCATTGAAAGACATCTTCTTTTTCATTAGAAAAATTTAGATGATGATTTCCTTTAAAACATTTATAGTTTTCAATGGATAAAAATCTGTAATACTTGTTTTTTTTAAAATCAAGTGTACTCATTTTGAGATTTTTTAAATTTCGTTAAATTTACAAATAATTTCTTACCCTTTCAAATTAGCAATTTGTTCTTCTAGTGCTTTTATTTTGTTTTCAGCGTCGGTTTGTTTTTGTTTTTCAATTTCGATAACTTTTGCAGGAGCATTATTAACAAAACGTTCGTTACTGAGCTTTTTCTGAACTCCTTTCAAAAATCCTAAATTGTATTCTAATTCCTTTTGAAGTTTTTCTATTTCTTCCTCTACATTTATATTATCAGTCAATGGAATATAATATTCAACATTTTTTACGATAAAAGAAATAGCTCCCTGAATTTTTTCAGATGTATTTTCAAATGCTTCAAGATTACAACTTTTGATCACTATTTCATCAAAAAAATTATCGTATTCTCCCTCAATTAAATTGTAAGAAACTTTTATTTTATCAGCAAACTTGATTTGTTTTTCTAATCTAATTTTACGAATATTAGAAATAATAGATTTAATGTTTTCAAATTTATTAATAAATTCTTCGTCGTATTTTTGAGCAACAGGCATTTCAGCAAAAACAATAGTTTCGCCTTCTTTTCTTTCGCTTAAATTTTGCCAAATTTCTTCGGTTACAAACGGCATAAAAGGATGCAAAACACGCAACATTTTATCCAAAATTTCCTTTGTATCTTCAAAAGTTTTTGAGTCCATTGGTTTTCCGAATGCAGGCTTAATAATTTCTAGATACCACGAAGCAAAATCATCCCAAAATAAACGGTAAATTGTCATTAAAGCTTCTGAAAGCCTGTATGTATCATATTGATTATCAATGTTTTCAAGAGCCTGATTTATTTTTGCATTAAACCAATCAATAGCAACTTTACTTGATTTTGGTTGTTCGATATCTTCAACATTCCAAGAAGTAACCAAACGAGCTGCATTCCAAATTTTATTTGCAAAATTCCTACCTTGTTCTACTAATTCGCTTTTGTATAATAAGTCGCCACCGGCAGGAGAACAAAGCAACATTCCAACACGAACTCCGTCAGCTCCGTATTCCGCAATTAAATCTAACGGGTCGGGAGAATTACCAAGCTGTTTAGACATTTTTCGTTTCTGTTCATCACGAACCATTCCTGTAAAATAAACATCTTTGAAAGGAAATTGTCCTCGATATTCGTATCCGCTAATAACCATACGAGCAACCCAGAAGAAAATAATATCATGTCCGGTTGTAAGAACATTTGTAGGATAATAATATTTAATGTCTTCATTTTCAGGCTCATTTATTCCATTAAAAACAGAAATTGGCCATAACCAAGACGAAAACCAAGTATCAAGAACATCTTCTTCTTGTTTTATGTCATTGGTAGTAAGTTTTTTATCTCCGGTTTTTTCTTTTGCTAATTTCAAAGCTTCTTCTATTGTTGCAGCAACAACAAAATCATTAGTTCCCTTAATATAATAAGCCGGAATTTGGTGTCCCCACCACAACTGACGAGAAATATTCCAATCGCGAACATTTTCCATCCAATGTCGATATGTATTTTTGAACATTTCAGGAAAAAAGCGAATATTATCATTCATCACATTTTCCAAAGCTGGTTTTGCGATATCTTCCATTTTTAAGAACCATTGCATTGAAATTTTTGGTTCAATCGCTACTTGTGTACGCTGAGAATAACCAACTTTGTGCATATAATCCTCAATTTTCACAAGCAAACCGGCAGCTTCAATATCTTTCAATATTGATTTACGAGCTTCAATAAGAGTTTGACCAACATAAAACTCAGCTTTTTCGTTCAAAGTTCCATTATTATTAAAAATATCAATAACTTCAAGATTGTGTTTCAAGCCAATTTCATAATCGTTAGGATCGTGAGCTGGAGTGATTTTTAAACATCCAGTTCCAAATTCCATATCAACATATTCATCAGTTATTATTGGAACTTCTCTATTTATAACAGGTACAATAACTTTTTTACCGTGTAAATGTTTAAATCTTTCATCATTAGGATTAACACAAATAGCAGTATCAGCCAAAATTGTTTCGGGACGAGTTGTTGCAATCACAACAAAATCATTGCTATCAGTTAATTTATAGCGAACGTGATAAAGGTGTCCGGGTGTTTCTTTGTATTCAACTTCTTCGTCGGAAACAGCAGTTTTTGCTTCGGAATCCCAATTTACCATACGTATTCCACGATAAATAAGACCTTTATTGTATAAATCAATAAAAACTTTAATAACGCTTTGGTATAAATCATCATCAAGGGTAAATTTTGTTCTGTCCCAATCGCACGACGCACCAAGAGTACGAAGTTGTTTAAGGATAATTCCGCCGTGTTCGTGAGTCCATTCCCAAGCGTGTTTCATGAATTCATCGCGTCCAATATCGTGTTTGTCTATACCTTGTTCTTTTAGTTTATTCACAACTTTCGCTTCGGTAGCAATAGAGGCATGATCGGTACCCGGCACCCAGCAAGCATTTTTACCTTGCATTCTGGCACGACGAATAAGTACATCTTGAATTGTATTATTCAAAATATGTCCCATGTGCAAAACTCCGGTAACATTTGGAGGAGGAATGACTATTGTATAAGGTTCTTTTTCGTTAGGCTCTGAATGGAAAAATTTATTGTCAATCCAGTAGCTATACCATTTTTGTTCAATCTCAGCAGGGTTAAAATTCTTCGGAAGCGACATAGTCGAATAATAATTAATAGTTAATAAATAATAATTTAATGTAAATTTAAAAATAAGAGTGATATAAAAAGAACTAAAGTTAACTTTCTAACAATATGAACTTAACGAACTTCCAACTCTTACAAGTTTGCAAAAGTAAAAAAATGTTGCTAAAAATACAGTAAATTAGGGTGAAAAAGTTTTAAGCACTTTTTAGTATATACCAATTTTTCACATCAGTTCGATAATTTTTTCAACCACAGATTACTTCGTGAGACCGCGTTGCTAAGTTCACAGATTATTGATTATCCATCATTTATTTAAACTTTAAAATAACTAACATCAATATATTTATAAGATTACTACATATTTTTTTGAAAATATTCTTTTTAAATTATTAAAAAACAATAAACGAATGATTAAAAACAAAATCATCATTAAAAATTCTAATGTAATAAACTCCGGTTTTAAATGTTGATAAATCTAATTGAATAAACTGATCTTTAACATTCTCCATAGACATAACTTTTTGCCCTAAATTATTGTAAATAATAAGAGAGGTTTCTGAAAATATTTCAGGAGAAATTGAAATATTAAGAGTGCTTATTGCGGGATTTGGATAAACTTTGACTAAATTTTTATTCTCGTCAATCAATGTATATTGACCAATAAAAACATCATCGACACAAATACCAAGTCCGCTAAACATGTTTCCTTCAAAAGCGATATAATAGTCATCACTTACATTTGGCAATGACACAAAATGCTGAGTCCATTCTGTAATTTCTTCGGTATATTCTTCGAGAAGAAGCCATTCAGAATTGTATGAATTTTTATAATATATTTTTAAAATATCATTAGAAAAGAAACCTGTATTTTGCTGATGCCAAAAACTTAAAACAGGCGTTTCAACACCGGAAATATCAAATTTATTTGTAATCAATTTCGTTCTGTGATCACCTGAAATACTATTTCTAATAAAAGCAAAATGATCACCTGAATGTGGCTCATAAGAAAAACTCTCAAAAACCCAGTCTGTATTACCGGCTTCGATATGAACTTCCCAACAAATTGGTTTGTCTCCTTCTTCAAAGCCCTGTTCAAGAGGCATTTCGGAAGAAATATATGTGTGAGTTTTTAATCTTTTATTATTAAACAAATCAATTTCAAGTTCAGGATTATTAAATTGCACATCAAAAAACAGATTGTAATCCCCAAAAGAACTTAAGTTATGTGAATTTAAGCTTATTTCTACTGTATCTCCAGCATCTAAATTAACAGTGCTTGTATATGTTTGAAGTAAATTATCATCAACATAATAGTAAAGATTAAAAGAAGAAATATCCTGAGTTCCAAGATTTACAACTTCAACAGTTGGTGAAATATTATCAACACAATTTTGAAAAGTTACATTTGTTATAGCAATATCATAATCGTAAGTCGGCAAAGTAGGAGTATAAAATCCGGAAAGGTATTCATAAGCAGCAAACACATCAATAATTCCTTTTCCATAAGTATTATCCTCTCCAACATCACCAAGATCGACAGCGGTATTGTACAGAGCCAAAAGAATTTCTTCTCCGGTTAAATCAGAAAAAGCCTCCTTTAAAAGTAAAACGGCACCCGAAACATGGGGACAAGACATTGAAGTTCCGCTTTTTGTTCCATATCCATCTTCACCAATGCAAGATCTCACGTCATATCCGGGAGCTACAACTTCTGGGTGAATATTAAGAGGTACATCAGAAGTACATTGAGAAGGACCTCTTGTTGAAAACGAAGTAATTGGATATTCAGGAACATTACCATTTATTGCTCCTACACAGAATGAATTTACAAGATTAATTTTAGTTCTTTGGGGCGAATTAACAGTGTTATTAGAAGGACCTGAATTTCCGCCGGAAAATATTGTTGCAATACCTGCTAATTCCAAAGAGTTAAGCATATCAACAACAAAACCGTCACAATATTCAGTGTCATCACCATCATACCAACGCCAGGAATTATTTATAACATCAGGAATATCCGAAACGGTTGCCGGATTTCCGTCAGGGTCAAGCGCCCATTCAAAAGCTAAAACCATTTCGCTAATTGGAGGTAGCTCCTCAACAGTTGACGTAACCAAATCATTACCAATCCAATACGAATTAAAAGCAATTCCGATTGTATCATTTGTTTGTTCGTCAAGTCCAATCATTGTTCCGAGAGTATGAGTTCCATGATTACTTGCACTTTCGGCAGGAACTTCGCTAAAATACGGATACCAACATTGACTTTGTGGCATGTAATTTCCCAGATAATTTTCATCAATTGCAGGATGATCCGGACAAATTCCGGTATCATAATTATAAACAATTCTACCTCTTCCAGTATATCCCAAAGCCCACATTGCAGGAGCATTTATAGCTTTTAAACCTATTTCTGTGTTGTTTTTCGGGTTTGATGTGTTAATTTCCTGTTCATCAACTGGTTCTATTAAAGTTATTTTATTATCAGCATAATCCATATATCTCACTTCCGATTTTGTTGAAAAATAATCAATAGCTTCAGTAGTTGCTTCAACTAAAATCATGTTGACAATCCAATATTTATGAATAATTTTAAAACTATTAGGATTATTTTTTTGATAATTTTCCATTTCATCAATAAAATATTTTTGCGAAGTATTCTGCTGATTTAATAAGTATTCAATTGTTAACTTAGCTCGTTCGTCAGATTTTAATTTTTGCTCATTAAACGAATTTTTGATTTTCTGATAATCTAATTGTTCGTTTAAAACTATCAAAACAAGAATAAAATCCGTTTTTTTTGCATTAGATAATTGTTCTTGCAGACTTGAAGTTAAATATACATTTTGGGAGAATGAAGAAATTGTCCAAATAAAAACAAAAATCAATAGTATAAGTTTTTTCATCTGTTTATTTTTTATTTTTACATTATTGTCAGATGTTACTCCACGAAAAAATAATTATTTCCTTGTGTGTAAATAATTGTTTTTACATGTTCGTTTCATCTGTTATTTTTTTAAGAGTAAATAATTTGCACAAATATAAAAAAAATAGAAGACAAATAATTGAGAAAAGCAACTTTGAGAAATATCTTAGAAACAAACCAAATTTATTGGCGATTCAATTTTTCGAGTGATTCAACAATTCTCGACACAGGCATTCTAATGGTATAATCTGTATTAAAATAGCCATCGAATATTTTTTTATCCTGACCAATAATATATGTTGCCGGAACCGGTAAAGCCTTATCCTCATTACCCGACGCTTTATTTACATTTATTCCCGCTAATTTATAAGCTGCATTTTGAACTATTTTCAAATGCCTTTCCTGTGCGTTTAATGAAATTACGATTATACTAAAAATTAGTGCGGTTTCGGATTGCAACTTTTTTCAGCGAAGCTAAATCCTAAATAGCAGTGTTCTTTAAGGGAAAATAATTCAAAACACATCTCCCTCCCCTCCCGAAATAAATTCGGGACAAGCTATTTTTTAAGGGGAATTATTTATTTTACTATGATTTTTTTTGAAAGAATCTTGTTTCCATCAATAATTCTAATACTATAAACACCTGAATCTAACTGAATTTGAGTATATAAATACTTATTTGACAAATTATAATTTTCACGTGTAATTACCTGACCGGAAACATTAATAATATCAACAATAACTTCATAATTTTGAGAAGCATACAGAATATTAACTTTCCCTTTGGTCGGATTTGGAAAGATTAAAAAAGCATCTGCATTTTTCTCATAATTAGTAACAGTCTGAAAAGCAAACAAACTATCGATATTAAAAATTAAAGGTTCTTTTTGATACGCAAAATTTTCATCATCGGTAACAGAAATTTTAAAAATTCTTTCGTCCGGAATAAATTGCATCATTTGCATATTTGTAGACGAAGAATGTGAAAAATCACGCAAAATTCCCAAATTTTCTAGCGAACCAATTTCTGTTCCATCTCCAATATTTGCCACAACACTATTATAACGAGAACAGTAATTATGAGAATCATTTCTTTTAATTGAACTATTTGCTGCATATAAATTATCGCCCGGAATATTGTCTTCGTACAAATTATTTCTAAAAGTAGTATAAGGTTTGTCACTTGCCAACTCTGCAACCATAGCAATAAGAGTATCTTCAACATTTTCAGAAGATGAAATACAAGATACGATAGAAGCCTGAGCGTATCCCCATTCATTATCCAACAAAACTGACCTTATATCATTTACATCATCTTTTTGGTCCTGATTATAATCTTTTTGTTCAAGAGCTTTTCTGAGCGAAAACCAAATTGGTTCATACGCTTTTCCTGTCGAAGCAGTAGCCGAAACATCACCCAAAGAGTGCATAAAACATGCTATTCCACTATTATTGACACCCGAAAGCACAGAAATCTGACCTTTAAAACCAATCATTATCCAAGGTTGTTCGTCAGTTTCGGAAGGAACATGTACAACCATCACCTGATTTCGTTTAAGAGATTGATGTTGCGACCAATCCACATGTCTTGTAATTGCAGAATTTCCATCAATATCTGTTCCTGCTGTAGCATCACCCCAACTCATCAAAGCAGAACAACCGGGAGTTTCTATTTTATTATTTTTGTAAAAACTGTAAAAATCTAGAAAAGAATTACAAACCAGAACATCAATATAATCAAACTCTTCGGTATTTATTCCTGCGGCATCCATTCCATCTATCATTCCGACAGCTTCATTTTTGTATTTTTCTTCAATAAATAAATTTTCTCCATCTTCAATCCATTGACGAGCAATATTTATTGCTCCTCCAAACATTGGTTGCAAATAATTAACAAAAATATCAGTCATTCCGTCACCAGCAAGATAACCGTAGGCATAACCTCTTTCGTAATGAGTTCCCCATACTTTGATAACAGTTAAATTTGCGGTATCTGAAATAACACAACCATTAACCTCTTGACTATTAACCTGAAAAAAGGAAAAAACAACTATTATTGTTAAAAAAAATCTGTTCATAATATTTTATTTTTTCCAAATGTAAAATATATACTTAAAAACTGATTATTATTTTGACAAAAAAAGGGTTGCCATAATTTGACAACCCTTAATTTAATGTTTTTATTGGATTACTATTTTACAAATTTTACTGAATTAACCTTTTCTCCCTGAATAACTTTCATAATATAAACTCCATTGCTAAATTCGGAAGTGTTAATACTAAAAATTTTTTTATTTTCAGCTGTTGCTGAATAAACTATTTGTCCGTTGATATTATAGATAAAAATTTGTGCATTTTCTGCGTTTTGACCAAAATCAACATTTAATAAATCTGCAACAGGATTTGGATAAATATTCAAACTAACCTCGTTTTCAACACTCTGAATATCAAGAGATTCAATTTGAACAGCATAAGCCTGAAGAATTTCACCAATATATGCTGTAGATTTAGCCAAAGTATCTTCATAAAGATAAATATCCATTGCAAAAGCACTCATACAACTATCGCCGGTTACAAGAGTTACTGTGTAAACTCCGGTTTCGTTATAGGTATAAACAGGGTTTTGCAAAGTAGAAGTAGTTCCGTCGCCAAATTCCCAAGCCCAATTATTTGGAGTAGGCATTGTTAAGTCGTAAAAATGAACTGATAAAGAGCCATCAAAAACCGGATAGAAAAATGCCTGACAATAACCGTTACTAGAATTTTCCTCGATATAAACAATTTCAGTAAATGTACTAGAACAATTTGTAGTATATATTGTCAGAGAAACTTCATATTCACCACTTTGAGTATAAACATGAGAAGGATTTTGATTTGAAGAAAAAGTGCTATCTCCAAAATTCCAGAACCAATTAATAATTTGAGCATTATCAGACCATGAAATATCATAAAAATCAACATTATATCCGGTAGAGCTATAATCAGCATAAAACAAAGCCTGACAATTATCGGGATACCAATTATTATCATCGCCAACCCAAACCCAAGCAGAATAAGTTGCAGAACAATCACCATTATCAACAGTAAGAGTTACAAGATATTGACCATCTTGACTATAAGTGTGAACAGGATAAAACCCCATTTCAGTTGTTCCATCACCAAAATCCCAAACATAAGTAGCAGAGCTATCTACTCCGTTATTATTTGAAAAGAAATATACTGTTTGAAAGTTTGTGCTATCAATAGCATACCAAAAATAAGCATCGCATTCTGAGGAATCCTGGTCGTATACATAAACAATATCTGTCACAGTCATTGATCCACATTCAGCATTTGTTGCGGTAAGAGTAACAGGATATTGACCCGGAGCAGGAAATTGATAAGAAATATTTTGGCCACTAACAAAAACGCTGTCGCCCATGTACCAACTCCAAGAAGAAAAATCATCATAGCCATCACCAAATCCCCATAAACTAACATTGTAGTTATCCCCAACCTGATATGAAAAATCAAGAGAACAATCAACAGGAACATAATTTGTATCAATAACAATTTCGGTAGTTATAGTAATCATTCCACACAAAACAGAATTAATTGAAGCTGTTACAGTATATGATCCAAAACCCGGAAAAGTGTGAGTCAAATACAAACCTGTTCCATTTGATCCATCTCCGAAATCCCAAGTTGCAACGTCAGAAGAATCAACCTCTCCGTTAATATACAATACAAATTCCAGCGGATTATTTTGATCTTGATAATAATCAATAAAATAATTACAAGAATCTTGCGCAAATACCTGAGCACCAATAAATAGAATACTAAATACAAGTGCAATTTTTTTAAATAAAGTTTTCATAATTTTTGTTTTAGTTTGTTTATACAAATAAACGTAGAAAAAACAGTGTTTGTCATCAGAATAATACTGATATTGATACGTAATTTGCGTATTGATTATTTTTTGAATTACGGACAAGTAACCGGAATTGGTTCGCATAATCTGGTTATTTCATAAGTCTGCCCGTCTGTTGTTATATTCCAGGTTTTACGCAAACTGAAATAATATGTTTTTCCTGATTCCAGATCATATCCTTTTGAGGCAAGGTTATTTTTAATATCAACATATTTAAAAACCTCATCAGCTCTGATATCTGTTTCGCCTGTAGAGTTTACAGTATTCGGAGAAAGTGGCGTTGAGTTAATTTCCATTGTTTCAACATCTATTTTCAAGCTTCCATCATCTCCACGAAAAACATGTTGCGAAGTATGAGAATTTATTGTTCCGCCTTTTTCGTCAAAATCTATAAAAGTATGTATTCCGTAATAAGCTATATCATTAGGTGTTTCAATAACTATTCCCAGCGGAGGAGAATGTTTTATTTGTTGTATGTTTTGCTCAAAAATTGCATCAATATTAAAATCATCTCTAATTCCTGCGAATAAAACTGTTCCAATATACGGAGCATCAAAAGCAATTTCTTTACAAGCTGTTTCAACATCAAAAAACAATCTTACGCTATTTATATTTGTTGTATCTCCTATTTGAAATTCAAAAGGCAACTCATAAGTTAATTCCGTAGTAAAAGGATTCGGAATACCGGAACTTATTGTTTGGCTGACAGAACCAATTGTTACTTGTGCCTGTTGTGTAGTTGACGCAATGTAAGTATTATTATCATAAACAATATTTACTCCACTGATTCGCAATACTATTGCATTGTATGTTCCTAATGTTATTTCAATCGGAATTAACTCTTTAACTGTTCCTCTGAAAACTCTCAAATCGATTGATAAAGATGTACTAATAATTGGAATCAAGTTATTTGCACTATCTCTTATTGATATATCTGAAAATGTTACTTCAAACTTTGTAAGTTTTTCTGGGTCGATTATGTCGTTTGTATCTGTTTTTACACTTTTATTACCGTCTTGTTCGCAACGAGCATCAGTAATATTCATCTGAAAAGAACCTTTTTGTTTATCAACAGGAACATCAACGTTTTCCTTTTCGCAACTCCACAAAAACATTAAAAAAAATGCCGATAATAATAATACTCTTGTTTTCATAATTCTATTTTTTAGTAATTTTGAAAATAAATGGGTTTGATTTACACTGCAAATAAACAACTAATAATAAAAGGTTTCCATTCTTAATTAACTAATTTTAATGCGTGAATTGCGTATTAGTTTTTTATAAACGCAGCATTTGATACTGAATTTTTGCCGTAAATTTTAATAAAATATACTCCGGCAGGTAAAGTTGCAACTTCAATACAATTGTCGAAACTGTTTATTCTTTTTGTCAAAACTGTCACTCCCAGTGAATTATAAACAACAACCTCACATTCAATCTCATCTTTTGTAATAACAAAAAGTTTTTCTGTAGTAGGATTGGGAAATACTTTTATTTCATTGTTAATATTTTCTTTAACAGATAATAATTCTCCACCAGGATAATTCGCTCCGAACATAACTTCCTGACTTCCAAAATCTATCGTCAAAACAGTAGTATTTGTATCAGTTTGATTACCAATAGACAAAGCAATTTCATGAATACCAACTTCATCAAAATCGTGTGTCGGGTCATTTGCATAACTATAATTTCCATCACCAAAATCCCAAAAAACATCAGTATAAGTACCTTCCGAAATATTATGAAAATAAACAGTATTTAGGTCAAGGAATTCAGGATAGAACATTGCCTCTAAACCACCTCCATAAAGCGAATCGTTGCTAACATAAATCTGCATTAAAAAGTTACTTGTGCAAGAATCGGACATGATTTCAAGATTTACGTCATAAATTCCGGTTTCAGAATAAATATTTACAGGATTTTGCAAATAAGAAGTGTGTCCGTCGCCAAAATCCCAGTGCCATGCATTAGTGCTTCCGGTATAATAAGAAGCATCAGAAAAATGGAATTCAAATAAATCAGATTGATTTTGAGTAAAATAAAACATTGCCTGACAAAAGTCCGGATACCAGGAATTTTCTCCTGCATATACTCTTTTAACTATTGATGCCGAACAGCCTTGTGTTGCAATAACCATCGTAACATCATATTCTCCTTCCGAGGTATAATTATGAGAAGGATTCAAAAGCGTAGAAGTAGCTCCGTCTCCAAAATCCCAAGTCACATTAAACACACTGTCCTGAACCCATGATTCGTTGTAAAACAGAAAGTTAAGCCCGGCTGGATCTGTATAATAAAACGAAAACATTGCCTGACAATCCTCTTCAAAACTATCAACATCTAAATGAACCACTCTGGTTCTAGTTGATGAACACACAGTATCATTAGCTGTAAGTGTTACATAATAAGAAGAATCAACAGCATAAGAATGAACAGGATTTTTTAAAACAGAAGATTGTCCATCTCCAAAATCCCATAACCATTCAATATCATTATTATTTTCAGAAAAATAAAGCCCAAAGAAATGAACAGCGTGACTCATAGTGTCAATAACATAAGAAAAATCAGTTGCGCATTCACTAAAAGTATTTCCAACATCAATAACATATATAAAAGTGTCGGAACAAGAAGAAGTCATTATGTACAATGCGGCATAATAAACTCCATCTGAGCTATAAGTATGCACAGGGTTTTGCAAAGTAGAATTAGTTCCGTCACCAAAAGCCCATTGACGATATATTATATCTCCCTGAGGAGCAGAGCCGTCAAAAAAGTAGAATTTATGAGTATTAACCGAGTCCTGTTCAACATCAAACCATGCTTCACAGTCTTGCGCTACAGCTAAAATACTTATTACAAGAAATGCTAATGTCGAAATTATTTTCTTAATTGTGTTCATTTTTCGTGATTTGCAATTTATTACAAATATACGAAGTTGAGTCGATATTAGTTATACAGCTTTCACGAAATTACGTACGTGATTTGCGTATTGATAAAAAAGCTCTAATAAATTCAATAAATTTTCTTAATTTTGTAAAAATTGATAAAAATGGAAGCACTTGTTTTTGAGACAAAAATACTTGAAAATGGAATAATAAAAATTCCTGAATTGAAAACATGGTATAATAAAAAAATTAAAATATTCATAATCGAAGAAGAAGAAAACATTACTAATGAAGATTCAGTTGAAGAATCAGTATTAGAATACAGAGAATTACTAAAAAATAGTAATAATCAAAAAAAAGTCAAAATTCAGGATATTATTAATATTGAAAATGAACTAACTAATGATATTTCTTGACAGCAATGTATTAGTATATGGTTTTTCTAAGAACTTCGATAATCAATTCAGCATGAGACTTCTGTTCTTTTAATAGAAAAAACTATAAAGGATAAATCATTATGTATTTCTGACTTGGTAATGTTAGAATTTGCGTTTTCATTATCGAAAATAATTGAAAATCCACAAAACATTAAACACAATATTTCTTTTTTGAGTAGATATATTCACAAATCTGATAGTAAAACAAAGGAAAGAGCAGTAGAAATAATGCAATCACTTAATTCCTATAAACATTCCTTTGACTGCTACCATTTAGCTTTTGCTGAAAATAATTGCTCTAAACTATATACATTTGATAAAGGATTCTTAAAATTCAGAGAAATATCTAAAAATCATATTGAAATTCTATAAACTTAATCCAAATCCACGAGTTTATTTTTTACGGCAAATTTCACCAAATCCACAACAGATTTCATTTCTAATTTGCTAATAATATTGCTTTTGTGTTTTTCAACAGTACGCTGACTAATGAATAATTTATCTGCAATTTCCTTATTAGTACTTCCTTGCACAATTAATTGCAAAAGTTCCATTTCTCTGTCCGAAAGTTTACTTTTTAAATCAACAATTGTATTATCCTTTTCTTTTTTATCTTTAATATACTCAAAAAGTGCTGTGGGAGAGATATATTTACTTATAAAATCCTTATTCTGAGCAACAGTATAAATAGCTTCAACCAATTCTTCTCGCATTGTATTTTTGGGTAAAATTCCTTTAACGCCAAGTTCTATTGCCTTTGCTAAATTTTCAGTTTCAGCATGAGATGAAAATATTATTACCTGAATATCTTCGTAATTTTCCTTAATTATCGCAGTTGCCTGAAAACCGTCCATTTTAGGCATTGAAATATCGAGAATAACAATATCGGGTTTTATACTTTTTAGGATTGTCATCAATTCTTCGCCATTTGAAGCTTCTGCAACAATTTTTATATCGTTGTATTTCATCAACAAAGCACCAATTCCATCACGCACAATTTGATGATCGTCAACTACTATTATTTTTATTTCTGTCATAATCTTCACTTTCAACATTATAAATCACATATAAACAACAACTGATCAACTCGAAAACTGGTCAACTGGTTAACTAGTTAACTCAACACAAAATTTTGTTCCTTTTCCAAGTTCGCTTTCAGCCCAAATTTTACCATTCATTTTTTCAGTAAATTCCTTGCAGAGAATTAGTCCTAAGCCGGTTCCTTTTTCTGCTGAATTACCAATTTCTTTAGTGTTTATATCAATACGAAAAAGTTTTTCCTGATCTTCTTTACTAATTCCTATGCCGGTGTCTTTTACTTCTATAAATATTTGATTATCAATAGAATTTGTAGAAATAGTTACTTTTCCTCCTTCATCAGTAAATTTGAGAGCGTTTGCAACTAGATTTCTAAGAATCAAAGTTAATAAATTTATATCAGCTTTAACAGTTGTATCTTCGTTAACTAAATTAATTATTTCAATATTTTTTTTATTCGCACTAACACTTTGTAATTCAACAAGTTTTGTTACAATTTCATAAACATTTACGCTTTGCAAATTAACAACTACCCTCCCCGCTTGTGAACGTGCCCAATTTAGAAGATTTTCAACCAAATTAAAGAGACCGGATGTTGTTAAACTGATGCTATTTATGTAATATTTTAACTGCTCAACCGAAAAATCCGTCAAGTTGTCGTCAAGCATTTCAGAAACTAATGTTAAAGAACTAAGTGGACTTTTTAAATCGTGTGCAATGATGGAGAAAAATTTATCTTTTGTATTTATTTCAGTCATTAAATTCTGCTCAGATTCAAGAAGTTTGATGTTTTTTTCAGTTAACAATTTGCTTAATTTCTGCTTTACGTTATAACGATTAAAAATCAGCAAAGCAGAGACAAGTAACAACATAGAAATAATGACAAAAAAGTACATTAAATTTCTTCTTCGATCACTTTTAAGTGTCTCAATTTCAATCTGATTAGTAAGAATTAGATTTTCCTGTTCTTTTTTTTCGGTTTCGTATTTTATCTGCAAATCTTTTATTCGTTTGTCGCTTTGTTCGTTGAATAAAGTATCGTGAACAGCCTGATATTTTTGCAGAAATTCTAATGATTTTGAAGAATTATTTAACGAATCGTAAATTGTACTTAATCCCCAATAATTATCTTCTAATAAAGACAATGAATTGATTTCAAGTGAAATATCTAGGGAAGAATAAAGATAAAACAAAGCAGAATCGTAAATAATTTGAGCATTAAACAAACCCGCAATTTGGTTAAGCATTTTTGCCTGATAATATTTACTGTTTTTAGCTTTAAAAATAACTAAAGCAATATCATAATAATTTCTAGCCTTAACATAATCTTCCATTGCCTTATATATACTGCCGATACTCATATAAGTAACAGCTAAACTCATTTCATTATTCAGCTCTTTTTTTAGCTCAACTGCTTGAAAATGATAATCCAGAGCCTTTTCATAATCTTCTAAAAAAGCATATTCAGCCCCAACATTATTCAGCACAATTGATAATATTTTTTTATCAGAAGTAAGTTTTGCGTAATTTAATGCTTCAAGGTAAGTTTCGAGTGACAAATCACGTTGATTTTTAGCATAATATACATTCCCAATATTATTCAGACAATAAGCTATGCCGGAAGTGTCTTGCAATTTTTTTCTAATATCCAATGAAAAAAGATAATATTTCAGTCCATTTTCATAATCACCTATTGAATAAAAATATGCTCCAATACTGTTGTACTGTTCAGCAATTCCTGTTTCAGAGCCAATTTCCGTATATTTTTCAAGAGAAAGTTTCCAGTAGGTGTAAGCATCGGTGTAATTACCAAGATAAAAACTTCCTTTGCCTAATTTTGAAAGAGCAAAAGCCTGATTATTTGCGTTACCACTTTCCTTTGCGAACAATAATAAAGTGTCGGCATAATCGATAGTATTTTGGGGAGAAACATTTTCATAATACGTAACAATTTCAACCAAAAGCTCTTCAACATCATCAGAAGAATCTAACAAACCAATAAGACTGTCGATGTTTTGGGAAAAAACAGATGACAGCAACAACACAAAAGTTAATATAAAAGTAATTTTTTTCAATTGAATTTATTTAGCCGTTTTTAAAAATAACTTGGCTAATTTAGAAAAATTACATCAATTTTATTGCTTTTTACGGAAATAAAACCTTTTTCTGATGAAAAAATCATTTGATCTGGTAAATTGATAATATTTGGTGTATAAGTCCAAATGGGTGTAGTACTTATTTCCTCAATATTGACTAATTTTTCGTTTTCGATTTTAGATAAATATGTTTTTTGAAAATCTGTCGAAATAAAAAACAACTCACCATTCCGAACAAAACTAGCATCAATCAGCACATCTAAAACATCTAATAAAGTATCCGGCGCTTGTACAATATCTTTTATCTGATTTCCAATATACAAATTAAATTGTTGAACCCAATACGAATTAAAATTTATCGAAGAATCAATAATTTCATATAATTTATTTGGAGCTGACGTTTTGTAAACAGCAGAAAAACCACTCATGTGAGCCAAAGAAGAAACAATATAATACTCATTTTCAATAAGATGGACAGCAATTGGATTTAAAGCAGGATATGTAAATTTTTTAGCCGAAGATTTTTCTTCAAAAATTACAGCCCCTCCAAATTCGCCCATTGAAAAAGAAGTTGCTACATATTTATCGTCTTGGTATAAATTATAATTTACCGGAATTTTGGCTTTGTAAAGGTCCCATTCTAATTTTTCATTCAAAACAAAACGCTCAACCTTTTGGGAAGTTAAATTTACAACACAAAAGACAGAATCATTCGTAAAAAACACATTCGAAAATTTCATTTGATTGAGCTTATCAGTCAAAGTTATATTAATCTCAAAATTTTCATCTAGGCAAACAAACTCATTTTTAGATGTAATAATTATGTATTTGTTGTTAACAAAAGTAACTTTTGATATCAAAGAAGACAACTTCAATGAATATTGATTTATTTCAAACTCAATATTTTTATCCATTTGGTTATTATTTGTGATTTGAACATTATTATCAACAGAATCTTTGCAACTAATTAAAACTGCTAAAACAACAAAATAAAAAACTAATATTCTCATTATTTATTACTTATAATTTTAAATTCAACTCTACGGTTCATTTGTCTTCCTTCTTCTGTTTCATTTGAAGCAACAGGTTCATCATAAGCAGCCCCTCTGTACGTAAGACGAGAAGCTTCAATGCCTTTACTTACAAGGAAATCGACAACAGACTTTGCTCTTTCTTTAGATAATTTTTTATTATAATCATAAGAACCTTTATTGTCTGTATGTCCGGAAATTTCGATTTTAACAGAAGGATTTTGGTCTAAAAACAAAACAACTCTCATCAATTCCGAAACAGACTCATTCCTCAATGTAGCTTGATCAAAGTCAAAAAAGATGTTTTTAAGTACAACTTTTGCACCTTCGGTAATTTTAAAAAGCGGAATATCTAAAATTATGCGCTGAAAAGCCTCGTCTTTTGGCAAATCAAAATTTTCGGAGTGGAATAAATAATTATCAGCAGTTACATTCATTCCGTAATTTGTTCCTGACGGTAAAGTCACAATATACGTACCTTCCTTTGAATCTGAGTTAGTAACCAATATCAGACTATCAGTTGCATTATCATAAATTTTTATTTCAGCCTCAACCGGATCTAGGCTAATTCCATCGTAAACCATTCCTGTAACCAAAGTTAAATAAACAGTTTCGTTATCCTGAACAACTTCAATTGTATCATTATCAGCAACAACAGTATCAACTGGTACTTCTTTTTCTTTCAAAAACTCAATTTTGTACAAATCGCTAAAACCTTCGCTATTTTGGCGAACACTTGAATAATAACCGGTTTTACCATCAGCAGAAAGCACAAAATAAATATCATCATCAGGAGAATTTATCGGATAGCCCATATTAACAGGCTTAGTCCAATTTCCATTATTATCTTTTACCGACTTGAAAATATCATATCCACCCATTGTTCCGTGTCCTAATGAAGAAAAATAAAGCGTTCTTCCATCAGGGTGAATAAAAACCCCGTCCTCATCTTTTGGTGAATTAATAATATCAGGTAATTTTTCAGGATCAGTCCATTTATTGTTAACAAATCGTGTTACATAAATATCACTATTGCTGGTTTTGGGGTCATTAGTTTTACCTCTGACAAAATAAATTGTTTTTCCGTCAAAAGAAAAACAAGCCGAATTTTCGACAGCATCTGTATTGATATTTTCAGGAAGAGGTTCAGGATAAGACCATTTTTGACCACGTTTGTAACAAATATATAAATCACCACCTCTATATGTAAGCATTGAATTACCATCAGGAGCCAATGCAACAGTTGCATCATGAAACCTTGTGTTTAATGGCATTCCGGGATTTTTTACTTCTTGCCATTTCCCGTCCTTTGATTCAGCAAAATACACATCTTCATAAAATTGACCATCGGAAGGATCTATTGTTGCACCAACACAATCAGGTCTTCGGGCAGTAAAATAAATTTTAGATTCATCAGCAGTAATAACAGGACAATATTCGGGATATTCTGAATTTATTTCTGTCAAATCTGTAATTCTAACATTAACAGGATTTTCAACTAGTTTCAAAGCCAATTCACACTCCTGAATTCTAGCATTAATTTTATCTTCGACTTTCTTTAATTCATAGTCTTTTAATGTTGCCTTATATTCATTAAAATAAAAAATAGCACTATCAAACATGTAATTATACTGATAACCAAGGCCTAATTGCCAAAAGATATCTTTTGCAACATTTTTTTTCTGAGAATAAGCAATCTTTAAATAACTTAATCCTTTAGGTTTATATACAGAATTAATATAACTAACACCAAGTTTGTAATTCAATTCAGGATAATTTGGATTATACTCATAGCCAATAAGATAGCCATCAATTGCAAACATATATCCGCCCATTGTTTTTTTATCGTAAAAATCATCACTAATTTTTACCTGTCGCCAAACATAATTTAGTTGACTTTCGCCGGTATTCAACTTTTCTTTATCCAATTCCAGGTTTTCCTGAGCATATAAACTAAATACAAATAATAAAACTCCAAGAAACGACAAAAACTTCTTCATATTAATCCAGTTTTTTTATAAAATAAAATAAAAACATTGTGACTCCAAAGGTAAGAGAACAAATTGATAAAAAAAAGGGTGCTGAACAAAAAATTCAACACCCAAAATTGATTCCTAAGTAACCATAACCTAATGAAACAAAAATATGCACATTTTTTCCAAACTAAACATTTAAGGATAGGACTTTAGTAGGACAAAATTATTTTCATAAAAAAACGTCAACTCATCTCAAATAAAACAACAAAAAACTAACCTAAATTCGTTATTTTACTCATGAACCTTGTACAAATAAAACAACATATTTGAAACTTCGTTGGATTCACCATTTGAAGAAATATGAATTCCATAATCTTTATCAATGATAATACTACTTACAGAGCCATATCTCAAATCAGCATCGTTTAACAATAATGTGTGTGACCAATTTGATGCTGTATTGTTTTTTTCAGAGAGTTGCAAAGAATAATTATCTGAATACTCGTAGGTTGTAAAATACTGTTTACCTGACAAATCAACAGCAACTTCAAACTGCAAACGACTTACTCCAACAACCCCTGTCTTAGAAAATGAAAAATCAGAATTTCCATAAGACTTATAAAAGAAATCTATATTATTATCCAATGAATTCATAGAGAAACCTGTACTAATATTTCCAGCAGTATCAACAGCAGCAGAAATATGCTCAATGTATTCGTCAGGTTCTGTATAAACAATTTCGTCTGTCCAGTTTACTCCGTCGGCAGAATATATATGTCTAAAATCGTAATTTTTAGAATAAAAAATATGAATTACTCCATCTTTATCAACAACAATATCTCCGGCATCACTTGAAATATCAGAAATTTCGGTACCGATATTTCCATAAAGAGCATAATATTGACCATTATTAGCGTGAGTGTAACCAATATGAACATTGTTGTTTTTATCAACAAAAAGATTTGGGTAACGAGCAAGACTATTGTCGTCAAAAATTTCATCTGACCAAGTACCAGAACCAATTGCCTTTTTAGTAATATGCATCCTACTATTTGTAACATTATCAACATAAATAACATATACATCAGTAGAGGTAACAGCAATATCAGCACCGTAATAGAAGTCGAAATAATCGTCAATGCCTGTAATTACAGCTACTTGCCAAGCACCGCCATTTGCTTTATATGCATATTTTAAGGAATAATCATTTTCGGCTTCAACAGAATACAAAATATGCACACCATTGTTTTGATCAACAACAATTTTGTTGAAATCTGCAACAGAAATATCAATATCCAAACTGTCAACAACTTCGGCGACCCATCCTTCGGGAATAATTGAAGAAAAACCGGTTGTATCTGTATTATCATCAGGATTTTCGATTTCTTTTTTACAAGAATTAAAACCAAGAATTAGAATAACAAGAACTAAAACTAAAAATACATTTTTCATTACTAAAATTTTAAAATTTCAATAAAGAAAAGACAAAAAGAACAAAAAATCAAAAAACATCCATATATGCATGTGTATATTTGATATACGTTTGCCTAAAATTCATATTTGATATTGAAAAAAAAAAAAAATCAATTAAAAATAAAATAATGAAGCATTAAAGAACTTATTTATCCAAAATAATTAAAAAACAATTCGGTTAAAGAATCTTTAAAAAAATCTAATAAGCCAAACAAAAAAAGGGAAAGATTTTTGTCATCAAAAATATTACATTAACTATTTACAGAATTTTCACAACTCAAAAAAAAATATTATTAGACACACAAAGTTAAGTTAATTTATCTTAATTTTACAAAAAGAAAGAGATGGAAGACATTAAATAAATTCTCTTTTATCCTTAGCATAATTACATATTTATCTATAACTACACTTAAAATTAAACACCTTAATAATTAATAATAAATATTTTAACATGGTAAAACTCAGAAAAACATTAGGTTTTAAAATATCAATACCTCTAATAATTATCACAAGTATTTTTATTCTAACAATCATAATTTTCAACAATAATCTTTTTGTGAAATATGGTCGAGATGAAATAAATAAAAAAATTTATTCTAAAATAAAAGATATTGAAAACAATATTACTAGAATTGAATCAAAGGCACTTTGGGTTTCTTCCTTATGTTCAGAAATGTCTGTTGTAAAAAAAGCATATTCAGAATATTACAAAACCGGAGACTTAGAAACAAGTTCAAAATTAATAGAAGACGAATTTGTTAACATAAACAAAGCAATAACAACAAACATTGGAGAAGTCCCAAAAATTCACTTTCACTTGCCTCCTGCAATTTCATTCATAAGGTGTTGGACTGATAAACGGGGAGATGACATTTCTTCGTTTAGAAACACAATTTTAGAAATATCAAAAGAACATAAACCAATTCAAGGCATAGAAGTTGGACGTGGAGGATTTGTAATAAGAGGAATTGCTCCTATATTTGGAGATAACGGAGAATATTATGGCTCAGTAGAAACCCTTCTACCTATTTCGACAATTGTTAAAAATGCGAAACTATCAGATGACGAAGAATTTGCAATATTTATGCACACTGATCTGCTAAAAATTGCCACAGATTTTTTGGACAAAGAAGCAAGTAATGTAAATAATGAAAATCCTGTTATAGGGAATTTAATTCTGGTTAATAAAACATCTGAAAAATTCTTAATTGAAAACGTATTAGAAAATGAATTAAACAACGGTTTAACTGAAATAACTTTTTTCAAACAAGACTCGTTACAATATGCTGTTTTTCCTATTAAAAATTACAATAATAAAACAGAAGGCGTTGGAGTAATACAACTTAATATAAGCGAATTAGTTAATTCAATTAACCAATCAAAAAGAACTAATATCATATTAGGCACAATACTAATTACATTGATAATCATACTAGTAGTATATTTTATCAACATTTTAATTAGCAAACCTATTGGCAAAGCAGTTGAAGCACTAAATAAAATATCACGTAAAGAAATCAACTTAAAAGTAGAAGAAAACAGAACAGATGAAATAGGAGAACTAAACAAATCGATTAATGAAATATCAAAAAACTTCAGGTCAATAATAATAAATATCAAAGAAACGTCTACAGCCGTTTTAGGTGCAAGTTCTCAATTATCCTCAACGGCAATACAAATAGCACAAAATGCAAATGAACAATCAGCCACGACAGAAGAAATTTCATCATCTATGGGAGAAATGTTGGTAACTGTTCAATCAAATACTCAAAAAGCAGAAAAGACAGGCGAAATATCAAGTAAATCTGCTGAAGAAATTGAAAATAACAACCATACATTTTTAGAAGCCATAAATTCAGTCTTTGAAATCAGTAAAAAAATTGCCGTTATCTCTGAAATAGCCTCAAAAACAGATATTCTTTCAATTAATGCTGCAATTGAGGCAGCACAAGCAGGAGACGCAGGAAAAGGATTTGCTGTAGTTGCTCAGGAAATCAGAAAATTGGCAGACAATAGCCGAGTTGCGGCAAAAGAAATTGAGAAAATTTCATTATCAAGTCAAAATATTTCTAAAGAGGCAGGCGAGAAACTCAATAAAATAATTCCTGAAATAATTAAAAGCGCACAACTTGTTGAAAATATCATTGTTGCAAACAGAGAACAATCAACCAGTATAGAAGCAATAAATAATGCAATTTTGCAATTGGTAGAAATAACAAACGAAAATTCTGCGGCATCTGAAGAAATGTCTGCATCTACAGAAGAACTGGAAGCTCAGGCAGAACAGTTGAAAGAAATTATTTCTATTTTTAAAATATAAACAAAATAAACCTATGTTCAAAAAAATCAAAAATCAAATCATTTTTCTAACCGCAGCAACAACGCTATTTCTTGCTACAACCATTGGAATTTACCAAATATACAACATAAAAAGGGTAGATTCTTCAAATGTCAGAGAGTTGGAACAAACACTTAGACAAAATTTTGACAGCAACGCCAAAAACCAAGTCAAAAATACGATAAGTTTGATAGAAACGATATATCAAAAACAATTAAAAGGGGAATATTCAGAAGAAGAAGCAAAAAAACTTGCTGCAGATCTTATAAGAGAACTAAAATATGAAAACAACGGTTATTTTTGGGTTGATACAAAAGAAGGATTAAATGTAGTTTACCTTGGAACAGAAATAGAAGGGACAAACAGATACGATCAAAAAGATAGCAAAGGAAATTATCTTTTTCACGAGATAAATTCACAGGCAATGAATCCCGATGGAGGTTTTACAAATTATTGGTTTCCTCGCCCCGGGACTACAGAACCGGTAGAAAAAAGAAGCTATTCTTTGTATTTCGAACCTTTTAATTGGGTAGTAGGAACTGGAAACTACATTGATGATATTGATTTAATAATCAATGAAAAAAAAGAAAAAAATGCAGCAGCATTGAGACAAACTATAATGTTGACATTGTTAATAGATTTCATTATTTTTATAATTACCTTAATCATTTCAGGTTTTGTAGGTATAGGAATTTCAAAACCAATAAATACAGTTAAAAAGGCAATGATTAGAATTTCTCAAAAAAACATTAATTTTGAGATAAAAGAAAAAAGAAATGATGAAATAGGTGATTTATATAACGCAATAAACGTTATCAATAAAAATTTCAACGAAATAATTGCCAATATTCAGGAATCTACCTCGGCTGTGCTAAATGCTAGTTCTCAGTTAACATCAACCGCACTTCAAATGGCACAAAACGCAAATGAACAATCAGCAACAACAGAAGAAATTTCGTCATCAATGGAAGAAATGTTGGCGACAGTCCAATCAAATACCCAAAAAGCAGAAAAAACCGGAGAAATATCAAGTAAATCCGCCTATGAAATAGAAAATAATAATCAAACATTTTTAGAAGCCATAAATTCAGTCTTTGAAATCAGCAAAAAAATTGCCGTAATTTCAGAAATAGCCTCAAAAACAGATATTCTTTCAATCAATGCAGCAATAGAGGCAGCACAAGCAGGAGATGCCGGAAGAGGTTTTGCAGTTGTAGCTCAGGAAATAAGAAAACTTGCAGACAACAGTCGTGAAGCCGCAAAAGAAATTCAGAAAATTTCGTTAACCAGTCAAAATATTTCTAAGGAAGCAGGCGAAAAGCTTAACAAAATAATTCCTGAAATTATTAAAAGTGCACAACTTGTAGAGAATATAATTGTTGCTAATAGAGAACAATCAACAAGTATAGAATCGATAAATAATGCAATTCTGCAATTAGTAGAAATAACAAACGAAAATTCAGCTGCATCTGAAGAAATGTCTGCATCTGCAGAAGAACTGGAAGCTCAAGCAGAACAATTAAAAGAGACAATTTCAATTTTTAAGATTTAAAGCAGTTAGTAATTAATAATTTATAATTAATTTTTATGAAAATCAAATCGCTAAGCAGAAAAATAATTACTATTACAAGTACAATTATTTTTATCTCTACTCTTTTGCTTGTTATTTATTTTATTAATACAAATAAAAAAAACACATTAGAAAAAACAAGAGAACAGATAATTACGAAAACAGAACAATTAAATTTACAACTTCAAACATTGGTTAATAATGCTTTTAATGTACTTGAAAATCAAAATGAAAACATTTTGATGTTAGATAGCAAGAATGCACTTGATAAACAAATTGCGATTGATATTGTTAAGATTAATTTATTGAGAGATACTAATTTTACGGGAATGTGCTTAATTTTTGAGCCTAATTCTTTATGTCAAAACGATAATTCATTTCCCGAATTAATGGACAAAGGAAATTTTATCCCTTATCTATATCATAACAAAGATTTATCGATTGGAATGGAGCCACTAGTTGGTTATGATATTCCGGGGGACGGAGATTACTATTTGATTCCAAAAGAAACCAAAAAACCTTTATTAACAGAACCTTATCTTTATCCAATAAATGGAGAAATTGTATATATGATTACTCTTGTTGATGCATTGATAAAAGATGGACAATTTATAGGGATTTCAACTGCCGATTATGACATAGAATTTATGAAAAAATTCTCTAACAAAATAAAGAGTAATTCTTTTGATGGCAAAATGGACATTTCGATAATTTCAAACGAAGGCAATATTGTTGTAAACACAGATGACACTTCGATTGTTGGGAAAAATTTAAAAGACCTTACCGAATTTGACTACGAAACAATAATACAGGATATAAAAACAGGGAAAAAAGAAATTCTGACTAAAGGTGGTTATCTAATTATAAACACACCTATTTTATTTGGAAACACAGATAATTTTTGGAGAATTCAATTTAGCGTCCCCGAAGATGTTATATTTGATAAAATCAGAAAACAGAGTGCTGTTATAATTTTTTTAGGTTTGATACTAATTATTTTTTCAATTGCAATTATTTACTTTTTTGTACAAAAATTTATAGCTCCCGTAAAAAAGTTAACAGAAGCAAGCAAAAAATTAGCAGAAGGTGATTTTAGAGTTAATATTGAAATAAAAGGTAACGATGAAGTTACAGAACTATCAATAAACTACAAACACATGATTAGCAGGTTTAAAAAACTGGTAGAAAGTATTCTAAATACCTCTGAAGCATTATTAAATGCAAGTTCTCAATTAACTTCAACTGCACTTCAAATGGCACAAAATGCAAATGAACAATCAGCAACAACAGAAGAAATTTCATCATCAATGGAAGAAATGTTGGCAACTGTTCAATCAAATACCCAAAAAGCAGAAAAGACAGGCGAAATATCAAGTAAATCTGCAGAAGAAATAGAAAAAAACAATCAAACATTTTTAGAAGCCATAAATTCGGTCTTTGAAATCAGCAAAAAGATAGCAGTAATCTCAGAAATAGCATCTAAAACGGATATCCTTTCAATAAACGCAGCAATAGAAGCAGCACATGCCGGTGATACCGGAAGAGGATTTGCTGTAGTTGCACAAGAAATCAGAAAGCTAGCAGATAACAGTCGTGCCGCTGCAAAAGAAATTGAAAGAATATCATTAACCAGTCAAAATATATCTAAAGAAGCAGGCGATAAACTTAACAAAATAATTCCTGAAATAATTAAAAGTGCACAACTTGTTGAAAATATAATTGTTGCAAACAGAGAACAATCAACAAGTATAGAATCGATAAATAATGCAATTCTGCAATTAGTAGAAATAACAAACGAAAATTCTGCGGCATCTGAAGAAATGTCTGCTTCAGCTGAAGAACTCGAAGCTCAGGCAGAACAATTAAAAGAAACTATTTCAATTTTTAAAGTTCAGTAAAAAAATCACACAAAACAGTAAATGATAAATAACAAACTAGATTATTACAAAGCCAAATTATCAGACGAAGTATTTTTTAGAATTTCTGATTTTATTGAGGGTAATTATGGCATTAGACTACCAAGGCAAAAAAAAGCAATGGTACAAAACAGGCTATATAAAAGACTAATTGAATTAGAAATTCCTTCTTTTGATGAATATATTAGATTTGTATTTAGCACCAAAGGAAATTCCGAGGTTCAAAAAATGGTTGACGAAATAACAACAAATAAAACAGACTTTTTCAGAGAGTCTAAACACTTTGATTTTTTCAAAGAAAACATCATTAAACAAAACGAAAGTTTGAGAATATGGAGTGCCGGATGTTCAACCGGAGAAGAAGCATATTCCTTAGCAATGATTTTAGAAGAAAGCAACAACCTGTCATACAGTATATTAGCAACCGATTTATCTACTAAAGTAATCGAAGCAGCAAAAAACGGAATATATCAGGAACTAGTTGTTAAACCCATTCAAGAAAATATTCTAAATAAATATTTCACAGAAGAAATAACAGACGACAAAAAATTCTATAAAGCAAAACAACAAATAAGACAATTCGTGAAATTTGGAACACTAAATTTTATGGACTCAAATTATAATATACCATATAACTTTGATGTAATATTTTTCAGGAACGTACTGATTTATTTTAATATGACAACTCAACTTGAAATTTTAAAAAAAATAATCAGTCACCTAAAAGTTGGCGGACATTTATTTATAGGACATTCAGAAGCAATATATGATTTTTCTATGCCTATAAAAAGTGTAAACCCGTCAGTGTATATTAAAACATCATAAACAACAAAAGCCATCTCTAAACACATTAAACCCCACACCATGAAAAAAGTTATAGTAGTAGGAATACCAGATAAACACCTTCAAGATTTGATCAATAATATAGAGAACCACAAAGATTGTAATTTAGTGAAAAAAATGTACACATCATTTCAGCTGTCCAAAGAATATAAAAATGGAGATGCTGATGTTATTTTCTTAGACTCTTCAATTCCAGATGGCAACATGCTAAATATTGCCGAAAAATTAAGAGGAGTTGACCCAAATGTTTTTATAGTTGGTGTTTCTTTACACAAAGACCCATTTTTAATTCAGAAATTTAAAGAGTCTATAATGAACACCGATTTCATTCTTAAAATTGATGACAACAAGAAAAACATTGAACGACTTCTTGAATCAAAATCTATGGAATTAGGAGCAATAAAAGCTCAGTCTAATGTTAAATTTTCAGAAAAAACTGCCGGCAAAGTAGTTATGGTAGTTGATGATTTTGAAAACACACTAAATATTGTGAAATATTCACTTGAACAAGCAGGGTTTTCTGTTATTACTGCTCTTAGTGGCCTTGAAGCAATTCAACAACTAGAAAAACACGTAAGACCCGATGTTATAATTACCGATTTGAATATGCCAAACATGAATGGGTTTGAATTGATTGAAGAGATCAGAAAATATTCATTTTTAGACACCGTTCCAATTTTTATTCTCACTACAGAATTTAATTTAGCTAAAAAAATACAGGCAAAACAACTTAAAATAACAGGTTGGATACAAAAACCCTATGATATCAAGGAGTTTACAAATATTATCATAAATGCATTATAAAAAATAGTTTTTAAATTTATGAAGTCTTAACCTATGTTTGAAAATTTAAAAATATTATTTTTTCAAGAAGTAAAAGAATTACTATCTAATACAGAACAAAACTTATTGCTACTTGAAAACGATAAAACTAACAAAGAAATATTAGAAGATATTTTTCGCACCATGCACACAATAAAAGGTTCTGCCGGTGTATACAATCTTGAAAAAACAGTGCGACTCTCGCATAGTTTTGAAAGTCTGTTTTCTAAAATAAAAGATGGTAAAGTTGCAATTACCAACGAAATAATTTCACTGGCACTCAATGCAAAAGATATTATTCTAACTTTGATTGAAGCTGAATCTGAAGGGCAAGCACCTGACAAAGAAATTGAAGAATTTATTTCAAAAGTTGTTGAATTAAATTCAAAAATTGTTGAAGAAAAAGAAGAGGTAAATCAGCAAAAACTATTTACATTTTATATTGTTTTTGAACCAAACAGCGACTTAGTTGTAAGAGGAATAAATGTTAACTCTATCCTTTCTGATTTCGATGAATTTGAACAAAAAAAAATATCTACATTAAGCGATAAAAACAGAAAAGAATCTAATAAAGATGAAAAATATTACGAAATAATAGTAGCATCTGAATATTCGTTAAACGACCTAATGGCAATATTTTTATTTACTCCCAACGAAGTAACTATTGAGAAAATATCTAATTTTAATATTTTTAATAATCCTGATTTTATAGATTTCTATGAAAATGCTGTTAATATTTTACCAGACATTGATGCCAGAAAAAATCTGATTTTAAACTTTGTACAAACAATAGAAGAAGATCAAGAAGCCTTACTAAATATAGAAGAAACAAAAGAAGAAAAAATTTTAATAGGAGCTGATGAAATAATTGAAGAGATAAAAAAAACAGAAGGACAACAAGTTCAATATATCAAAGTACCGGCAGAAAAACTTGATGAATTGTTAAATTTGGTTAGTGAACTAATAATTAGCAACTCACAATTGGCAGATAGTGCAGAGAATAAAGATTTTAATAAAATAAAACATCTAAGTGAAAACATATCCAAAACAACTAATTCGATAAAAGAAAACACATTAGAGCTTAGACTTATTCCTATAAAAAATATTTTACCGCCATACCAAAGAATTGTAAGAGATTTATCACTAAAATTAGGTAAAAAAATAAATTTTATAGAAGACGGTATATATACTCAGGTCGATAAAACAATTATCGATAAACTTTTTAATCCTTTATTACATATTATCAGAAATTCAATTGATCATGGAATAGAAACACCAACAGAGAGAGTAAAAAAAGGGAAGCACGAAGAAGGAGTTATCAGATTCATTGCCTATAATTCAAATTCAAACGTGATTGTTCAGGTTCAAGATGACGGGAAAGGAATTGATCCTGAATTTATAAGAAAAAAAGCGATTGAAAGAGGATTAATTCAGAAAACAGATAAATTAACAAAAAAAGAAATTTACGAGTTGCTTTTTATTCATGGTTTTACAACTTCAGATGAAATTACAGACATTTCAGGAAGAGGTGTTGGCATGGATGCAATTAAAAAAGCAATTCAGGATTTACGCGGCGATATTGAAATAGACTCGGAAGTAGAACTTGGAACAAGTGTAACAATTAAACTCCCGCTAACTCTTTCTATTATTGAAACTTTGCACGTTTCTACTGAAAAAATGCACTTTCTTTTACCTGTTACAAACATTGAAACTTGCATGAAAATTAAACCTTCGGAAATAAATGACTACTCAGGAAAAAGAATAATAATAAACGAAGAACTAATTCCTTATGTCGATATTCGAAAACTATTTAAAATAGGAGGAGAAAGATTAGACGAAGAAAACTTAATAATTGTTAATCACGGTCGTCAAAAAATAGGTTTAATTTTTGATAACATTCAAGGTGAGTATCAGGCAGTAATAAAAAACATGGGTAACATTTTTACCGATTTAGACTATTTTATTGGTGCCAGTATTTTAGGTAACGGAGCTATTGCATACATATTAGATTCATACAAACTATTGAAAAAATTAAAATAAAAATTATCATTTTATAAAACTTCTTAACTCATGATAGATAAATCAACTTATGTCTTTTTTAGACTCTACGGTGAACTTTTTGCAATTGATGTAAAAAATGTTGTCGAAACTATGGAAATGGTTGAACTTACTCCTGTTCCTGAAACACCTAATTTCATGAAAGGAGTTACAATTTTCAGAGGTAATATTTTACCCGTAATATGTTTGAGACTAAAATTTAAACTCGAAGAAGCACCCGATAACCAAGAACAATTTATTATTGTTACTAAATATGAAAAAGAAAACAAAAAACAGGAAATAGGCTTAGTTGTTGATAAAATAGTTGATGTTAGAGATTTGTCTACTCTTGACATTAACGATTTTCCTGAAATTGGAAGCAGATATAATTTAGAATTTATTAACGGATTAGTTAAGCATGAAAATACAATTGCAATTATTCTTAATATAGAAAAAATACTATCATCAGTAGAAATAGACATGATAAACAAATCTACTACTGAATTTGATGTATTAAATGATGACAGAGAAAATAATGACAAATAAAAATAAAATAAAAGTCCTTATTATTGATGATTCTGCATTGATTCGACAATCAATTTCTTTATTACTTAAAGACTCAGTTTTTATTGATGTAGTTGGTACATCTTATAATCCTTTTGATGCCATTCAGAAAATTCAGAAACTAAAACCTGATGTTTTACTTTTAGATATTCAAATGCCCGAAATGGATGGATTAACATTTCTAAAAAAGCTAATGAAACAGCAACCTATGCCTGTTATCATTTTCTCTTCATTTGTTGAAGAAGGAAGCACAAATGCACTTAAAGCTCTTGAATACGGAGCTGTAGAGATAATAGGAAAGCCCAAATTCACTACATCTGCTGAACTAGAAAAATACAAACTAAAACTTATTGGAGCCGTTCAAATAGCTTCAATTGCAAACATTAAAAGTAAAAATAATGTATTACAACAAGAAATAATAAAAGAAGAAATAAAAACTGTCAGTTACAAATCTCCTTCAATTTCATTTGATTCAAATTTTATTATAGCAATAGGCGCATCAACAGGAGGAACAGAAGCAATAAAAAGAGTCTTGGAAACAGTTCCCGAAGATTTTCCTCCAATTGTAATAACTCAACACATGCCGGTTGGGTTCACAAATTCTTTTGCAAACAGACTTAATCAAATTTGCAAAATAACAGTAAAAGAAGCCGAAACAAACGACATTTTAGAAACCGGACACGCTTATATTGCTCGAGGCGACAGACAATTAATTGTCAAAAAAGTCGGAGAAAAACACTTTTTAAAGTTAGAAGACACACCACCTGTTAACCGACACAAACCATCTGTAGATGTACTATTTAACTCAGTAGCAAAGACTTATGGCAAAAACTCTATTGGAGTTATTCTTACCGGAATGGGATCAGACGGAGCAAAGGGATTAAAAACAATGAAAGAAACAGGTGCCCATACAATAGCACAAGATGAATCATCATGTGTCGTTTTTGGCATGCCCAAAGTGGCAATAAGTATTGGAGGTGTTGATGTTGTGCTTCCAATCTACCAAATTACTGATTATTTAATTAAAACTTTAAGCAAAAATTTAATCTAAATACTTCAACATGAAACTAATAAAAACAAATTCGCTAAAATTCAAACTAGGAATATCTGTGATTTTTTTAGTATTACTATCATTATTTATAACAATTGGTGTTTTTGCTTTAAGTTCAAGAAATTTAGCATTTGAAAACGCTAAAATTAATATTAAGTCCCAAACTGAAAATTCAGCGCATAAAGTTAGCAGTGAAATCAATATTGCGACCAATGAAATAGATTTGACAATACAAAAGATACTAGAAATTAAAAATGTTAAGGAAATAACGCGAGAGAAAATTGTTGAAATGATACGCACTCAAACAATAAAAAACCCAAATTATTTTGGTGTTTATTTTAACTCTGAACCTAATAAATTTGATGGAAGAGACAAACAATACGAAGGAGTAAAAGGCTATTACACCGACGGAAGATTTGCCGTTTATTGGTTTTGGGATGGAGATTCTCTTTTTCTTGATGACCCTGATTACCCTTGGCAAGACGACATGGACGCAAGTAGCGAATGGTATGAAAAGCCTATGAGTTCTCATAAAACTGAGATTTTTGTAGATTACTATCCAATTGATGATAAATATTTTTTAATGTTGAGTTTAGTTACTCCTTACGCAATAAATGGAGAATATTGTGGTATTTGTGGAATAGATTACAAAAGTGATTTTATGCAAAATGAAGCAATATTTTTAAAAAACAATATTTATGAGGGTAATTGTAAAGTTGAAATAATTTCTGATAATGCTGAATTTGCAGCATATTCAGATGACGATTCAGTTGTAGCTAAAAGCATTGAAGATTTTTATAAAAATTCAGATGCTATCATGAAAGTTCTTTTAAGTGGGGATGACCTTTTTGAAACTATAAATGATACAGTTTTTTATTCATATCCATTTTATTTTAACAGTTACGATAAACCATGGATGATAAGAGTAGCAATCCCGAAATCTGTAATAATGCAGGGAGCAAATAAAATACTTTTAACACAACTTTTTATTGGATTACTAATTGTAATATTAAGTGCCGGAACAATATTATTTATACTAAACAAACAAATTATGCCTATTTTTAAGTTAAAAAATACAACTAAAAAAGTAGCGAATGGAAATTTAGACGTTAACATTGAAATAAAATCAAATGATGAAATTGGAGAATTATCGGCAGCTTTCAAAGAAATGCTGAAAAAAATCAAAGCGATAATAAAAGATGTTCAAAGCGGAGCCGATAATATAGCGTCGGGAAGTAAACAAATATCAGACAGTTCACAACATATAGCTTATGGAGCAAATCTTCAAGCTTCTAACGCAGAAGAAATAGGAAGTTCAGTAGAAGAAATGGTTGCCAGCATTGATCAAAACACTGAAAATGCAAAAATTACTGAAAAAATAGCAATCAAAGCAGAAGAAGGTATAATTGAAGGTCAACAATCATCAAAAGACAGCATTGAAACAATGAAAAACATCGCCAATAAAATACTGATAATAAACGACATAGCTAAAAAAACAGATTTATTGGCAATAAACGCCGCAATTGAAGCTGCACATGCAGGTGACCAAGGAAAAGGCTTTGCCGTTGTTGCTCAGGAAGTTAGAAAATTAGCAGAAGACACTCAAAACGCCGCAAAAGAAATAATCCTTTTAACAAGCAAAAGTGTTGAAATTGCAGAAATTGCAGATAAAATATTAGCTGAAATTGTACCAAATGTTCAAAAAACTGCTAATTTAGTTCAAAATATTACTGAAGCTAACATTGAACAAACTAAAAATGCAAATCAAATAAACATTGCTATTCAGGATTTTAACACCATAATTCAACAAAATTCACAAACAGCTGAAGAACTTGCCGTAAGTGCAGAAGAATTATCAAGTCAAAGTCAAAGTTTATTAGATATTATTTCTTTTTTCAAAACAGAAAAATAAAAAACACATACTATAGGTTTTAATTACAGCGAAAAATCAACTAAGTTTTTCGCTTTTTTCTTATTTAATTGAACATTTAATACTTTTGCAGAAAAATAAAACCATGAACAAGAAACTACTTTTTATCATATTATTAGCAATAATATTTAGCAGTTGTAATGAAATAAACCCAAACAAAATAATTGGGAAATGGCAAGTTACAGATATAGAAGTTACTGATTCAGAATACTCTGATCAAATAATTGAAGAGGCAAAAACATCAGCAATGTCAATAAGTTATAACTTTATAAACGACTCTTCTTTTGTTCTTGTAACCGAACTTTTTTACAACGGAATGGACGGCGAATGGACATACAACCCTGACGACCAAACAATTACAATGGAATACTTACCTAAAGAAGGAGCACAAAAAATAGTTTATAAAATAATTTCCATTAAAGGAGAAAAAATGATTTGGGAAATGAACATGGACGGAATGGGAATAATAACTCTAACATTAACAAAAAAACAGCTCTAAATTTAAAGTTTTCATGAAGAAAATATTTTTCTCAACAGCCTTTTTTTTATTGACAATAATTGCTTTTTCACAAACAGAAATAACCGAAATCGCTTTCCCCGGTTTTGGTTCAATTTTATATCAAAAAACTGATACGATAATACCCAAAGGAGTAGATATAGAGAAAACTGGCGAACAAATATGGAATTTCAAAAAAATAAAAGGTTTAAGTTCAAGAACATTATACGTTTTGCGTCCAGAACAGACATTTTTTCATGATAAATATGCAAGAGCAAATTACGCGACTAGAATAGATAATGATAAAAACGAAACTCAAATTCATTACAGTTTTATATCTAACGATTCTTGTTTTTTTATTGGAAATTCAAATACTGACCCGATTTTGCATTTTTCGTTAACACGACCTCACGTGCTTTATTTTAAAAAACATAATTATTCACAACCAGACACCTCAATTACAGATGAACTCAGAACAATCAGCGCCGAAGGATTATATCTTATCAATAAATTACATGTAACTATTTACAACTCAATAGATGCTTGGGGAACTTTAAAACTCCCAAAAACAACAGCACAATCAATAAGATTTAAAGAAGAATATTTTGTCATCGACTCATCTTTCCAATGGACAAATGAAGGATTATCATACATTTCCGACACAACATACAGCTTCAAAAGATACATCTGGTATGAGCCAACAGTAGAACATGGATATGTAAACCTAATGACTATAGAAATACACAATAAAAACATAAGAATAACATATCTTTTTAAGCATAAATTAAACGGGATTTTTAAACCGGAGTAAATTTTAAAATCAGAACTCAACAATATTATGTTTCAACATATTGACTCAATAATTTGTGAATAATCCTGGTAAACCACTTTCCAATAATTAATACAGGTTAACTAATGCAATATGCACTGGTTAACTGTTTTTTTTATATATTTGCAATAAAAAAAACATGCAACTAACAATCAATATCAAAGAAGAAAACAAGGTCAACTTCATTTTAGAATTGATTAAATCATTTGATTATATAGACATTCTAAAAGACGATTTTACTACAGAACAAAAAGCAGAAATAGATAGACGACTTGATTTGATAGAAAAAGGCGAAACAAAGCTTCATTCATGGGACGAAATTAAAAACGAAATTACTGCTCTCTTATGATTTATAAAGTTGAAATTACTGATGAAGCAAAAGCTGACTTAAAAGAAGGAATAATTTGGTATAAAAACAAAAATTCAAATCTTGTTGAAGATTTTGTTTCCAAAGTTGAGAAAGCCGTCAAAACTATTTCAGAAAATCCCCTTCAATTTGTTGCTTTATATAAAAATTCCAGAAAATTTAAAATAGACAGATTCCCTTACAATATTATTTACATCATAAAAGAAGAAAAAGTCATTATTTTTTCCATCATGCATACTAGTAGAAATCCTCAAAATTGGCAAAAAAGAGTTTAAATGATTAAAAAAAACAATTATGAAAAAAATACTAATAATACTCATTTACACACAAGTATGCATTTTAGCCTTAAAAGCTGATGGAGGAGATGATTATTTTAGAATCGCAGCAAAAAAAATTGACTATTTTGACCCAACTAACAATTTTTATTACATAGGAATAAACGACACATTATACCACCAAACCAGAAGTTTTTCAAAAAAAGAAAATTATATAACAAAAAGAATATTGGCAACAACAGGTTTTGGAATATATGATTTTAACAATAACACTACGACATATGTTCATTTCGACACCTGCAACATTGTTGGTTTTTGGTTTGAGCAGTACTATTCAGAAACAGAAAAGAAGATAATTTTTAATGAAAATTATGTCAGCCAAATTGTCAATAATTTTGAAATTCCATTTAGAAAAGTTTCTAATAAATTATTCATTTTAACTTATTCCTATGAAACAGAAAAAAACAAACTTTGGACTTGTGAAAAAGATGGGGCTAATTTAAAAGCAATTACAGAATTAGATTCACCTTTCGATTTTAGGATTGACATTTTTAATACAACAATTATGACTATTAAAATTTTTAATAAAGAACTAATAATAAAAAGATGGGGATATTGAAAATTTTGTATTGAAATTTTCCTTTTGCAAGTGTTTCTTCCAGCAAAACAAATACAATTTCTGGAATTTGTTGTTTTTTTACTAATTTTGCACAATGCAAGTTTTACTCAAAAAATACCGACAACATCCTCATATTCAGCAGTTTGTTGATTTAGTTTCTACTCAAAAACAAATTCAACTACGAAACGCAATAACATCTGCCAGAAGTTTTTTCATTTCTGCTTCTCACGAAAAAATAAACAAACCTTACGTTATTATCCTTTCCGACAAAGAAGAAGCTGCTTATTTTTTCAATGATTTACAGGCAATTATGTCAACCGAAAAACTATTTTTCTTTCCTGCTACAATAAGACATTTGAGCCACAACAGCGGAGTTAAAACCGACAAAGCTGCAATTATGATGCGTACCGAAACAATGACAAAAATCCGTAAAACTGTAAATCCGGTTATTGTTTCTTATCCTTCGGCTGTTGCAGAAACTGTAATTTCAAAAGAGGAAATACCAAACAACACAATAGAACTTAACATTGGGGAGGAAGTTGAAACAAGTTTTTTGATTGAAATGCTTCATGAATACGGTTTTGTGAAAAACGAATTTGTTTTTGAACCCGGGCAATACGCTATTCGTGGTGGAATTATTGACGTTTTTTCGTATTCGGCAGAATTGCCTTACAGAATTGACTTTTTTGGTGATGAAATTGAAAGTATCCGTATTTTTGACATTGAAACCCAACTTTCAGTTAAAAAAGTTGAAACAATTCAAATTGTAAACAACATTCAAATAAAATCTGACGAAAAACGCACATCTTTTCTGGAATTTATTAACAATGAATCAATTATTTTTGTTGATGATATTAAATATCTGTCAGAAAAAGTTAAACAATTATATACAGACGAAAAAGAAATTAAACTTCTTAACGACGAAACCGACAGAGAAGAAATAATAGAATACTCTGAATTTGAAGAGTTTGATAAACTACTTAACAAATACAAAATAGTTCACATTTCCAATAAAACACTTAGCAACAATATTCATACTATCAGCCTGAATATCAGCGCACAACCTCGCATTCAAAAGAATTTCAACATACTTGCCAACGACCTGAAAATCAAACAAGAACTAGGATATGAAACTTTTGTTTTATCCAACAGCGATAAACAACTTGAACGATTAAAAGACATTTTGCAAAGTGGAGAAGTTGAGACAAAAGTCACTTTTTCGGCTCAGCAAGGAATTGTACACGAAGGTTTTACCGACAACGACCTGAAAATTTCGGCATACACCGACCACCAAATTTTTGACCGTTTTCATCGTTTCTTTTTACGTAGTTTCAACACAAATAAATCAAAAGAAACCCAACTTTTAAAAGAAATAAAAGAGCTTAATATTGGCGATTATATTGTTCATATCGACTACGGAGTTGGTGTTTTCAAAGGTTTAACAACAATAGAAAATGACGGGAAAACACAAGAAGTTGTAAGAATTGAATACAAAGACAAAGACAACCTTTTTGTAAATATTCATTCATTACACAAAATTTCCAAATTTAAGAGCCAAGATGCCGAGCCTCCAAAAGTTCACAAACTAGGAACAGCCGTTTGGAAAAATCTAAAAAGCAAGACAAAAAAACACATAAAAGACATTGCAAAAGACCTTATTGAACTGTATGCCAAACGAATGCAGGAAAAAGGTTTTGCTTTTTCTCACGACACATATCTACAAGAAGCACTAGAAGCATCTTTTATTTACGAAGAAACCCCAGACCAACTAAAAGCTATTTCTGACGTAAAAGCCGACATGGAAGAAGCTGTTCCAATGGACAGACTTGTTTGTGGAGATGTTGGTTTTGGAAAAACAGAAATAGCAATGCGTGCAGCATTTAAGGCAGTTACTGACGGAAAACAAGTTGCTCTACTTTGCCCTACAACAATACTTACTTATCAGCATTTCAGGACTTTTTCGGAACGACTAAAAGACATGCCGGTTCGGGTAGATTACATCAGCAGAATGCGAACTGCAAAACAAACAAAAGAAGTAATTAATGGTCTGTCCGAAGGAAAAATAGACATAATAATCGGAACTCATCGTGTAGTTAGTAAAGATATAATTTTCAAAGACTTAGGCTTACTAATAATTGATGAAGAACAAAAATTTGGCGTTGGTGTAAAAGAAAAACTCAAACACCTTCGCGTAAACGTTGATAGTCTGACACTTACAGCAACACCGATACCAAGAACCTTACAATTTTCATTGATGGGAGCGCGTGATTTATCAATTTTACAAACTCCCCCACCCAATCGTCAACCAATTATTACAGAACTACATACATTCGACACAGACATTATTCGCAAAGCAATAAATTATGAAGTTCGTCGTGGCGGACAAGTATTTTTTGTTCATAATCATGTTGCAACTTTGCCGAAAATGAAAAAAATGCTCAACGAAATCCTGCCCGATGCTTCTATAGAAATTGCACACGGACAAATGAAAGCCACTGATATTGAAGGAGCTATAACGGGTTTTATGAAAGGTGATTTTGATATTCTGCTGACTACCAGTATTGTAGAAAACGGATTAGATATTCCAAATGCGAACACAATTATCATAAACAACGCACACCGATTTGGATTAAGCGATTTGCACCAACTTCGCGGACGCGTAGGACGCTCTGCTAGAAAAGCTTTTTGTTATCTTATTTCTCCACCAAAAACGTTGCTTAAAGACATTGCCAGAAGACGATTAAGCGCAATCGAAAATTTTGTGGAACTCGGAAGCGGATTTAACATTGCTTTGCAAGACCTTGATATTCGGGGAGCCGGCGATTTATTGGGAGCTGAACAAAGCGGATTTATCAACGACATCGGCTACGAAACTTTTAAACGTATTTTGGAGGAAACTATGCTTGAACTCCGCACAACTGAATACAAACACATTTTTGCTAAACAAGAAGAACAAAAACCCGATGATGAAAAAACAATTTTTGTTCACGATTGCCAAATTACAACTGACCTGAATATTGGTTTTTCTAACGATTTTATCACACAAGATGCCGAAAGACTAAAATTATACCGCGATTTAGACAATATTACAAACGAAGAAAAACTTACAGAATACGAACAACAACTAAAAGACAGATTTGGTGAAATTCCCAAACCCGCACAGGAACTGGTAAATATTGTCAGATTACGACTCAAGGCAATGCGTTTAGGAATGGAAAAAATTATAATGAAAAACGGCGCTTTTATATGTTATTTTATTTCAGACCAAAGCTCAGCATTCTATGACAGTATTATTTTCAGGGAAAAAATTCTGAATTTTGTAACAAAAAACCCAACAATGTGCGAAATGAAACAAAAAAACGAAAAACTTTTGCTTCGTTTCAATAAAATTTCAACAGTCAAAAAAGGTTTGGAGTTGTTGGAGAGGATTTAAAATTTTCTTTTGATGTTTTGGACTTTAATAAATAAAATCCAAAACACCAAAAGAAGGTCTTTATTCAACAATAACTTTTTGAGTCAAAACTCTTTTGTTATTGCTAAAACGGAAAACATAAATACCTTTATTTTTCACATTAACAGCCTCTCTATCAGAGATATTTAGTTTGTCGATAATAACTCCATTCACGTCAATTATTTCCAATAAATAATTATCATCAACAATAATATTCAAATGTCCATTTGTTGGATTTGGCATAATTGAAATCGAAACATTATCTATTTCAATATTTGAAATTTCTTCTTGGCAAAATCCGTTAGTACTTTGAGAGATAGGAGTTCCAACAGCATCTCCATTCCCTTGAATAAGTAGATTTCCTTCACCATCATATACTTCCCAATAACAATCATCGGGCAAATCGCCTACACCATCAAAATACAAATCAATATCCCAATCATTTGCAGACGGAAAAACATAATTTATAGAACTCCCTGAAAGTAATGTAACATTAGTTAAAACAGGTATTGAATTTGTAGTCACGCTAATGGAGCCACCAAACCACCCCATTTCTAAATTTGGAGCAGATAAGGATAAAACATGTTCACAACCATCAATAATGTTCACTGTTTTCGACAACTCATTATTACTCAAATATTCATCTCCATCAATTTCAATTGAATAATTATAAATGTATTCGCCCTCTTCAATAGGTTCATATCCAACAAAATCAAGAATATCAGATTGACCAATATCTAAATCAACAACCGAGACAGTTTCTGTATAAATCTCGTTACCACCATTAGTAACACTTAAAACCACATCAAAAGACTCTGCAGATGCTCCAAAATTGGCAACTTCTAGGTCTGGATTTGGAGTACTACTTAAAAGATCAGCTTCAGGCAACAGAGATTTTATAATTGCAACATCTACATCAGGAGCTTCATAAATATTTATATCATCTACTGCGATATAATCAATATTTACATCAGAAAACGCATGCCAACCAAAAAAATACGTTCCATCAATTGAAGGAGTATAAGCAAAAGTCATAAGAGTATATTGAGGAATCAATAAATTATCATCAGACCATAGTAATTCGGACATCGCAACAATTGACGCATCGTCACCAACAGCTAATTCAAGAGCTTCGGGAGTTCCATCCCAACCGGGTGCTAACAACATAAATTGAATATAATACACTTTTGCTGATTCTAAATACAGACCGGGTGTAAAAAACCATCCGTCTTTTTGCTCAGTAGAACTATAATAATTTACTATTGCATTTGAACCAGAATAAGAATTATTATCATCAACTGTCCAATCGTACGTAGTTGTTTCAAGTGTCCAGCCAATAGGCATTTCGTCGGGATTGGTGTTATCAAAATTCTCGATTAAAGGCAACTGAGCAAAGCTAGAAAAGCTTAAAAAGAACAAAGTAAATAGAAAAAATAATTTTGTTTTCATAATTAAAATTTTAGATTTCACAATAATATACAAACAGCAAATTTACAAAAACTTAGACGGAAATTAAATATTTATTTCGGTATTCTAGGAAAAGACAAGAAAAGGTTTTTGTGAGAGAAAACTAAAAATTGCATTTAATACTTGAATTTACGAGATAATAAAAAAAACCTCATGTTACATATAAAAAACAACAACTGTATTTTGATTAAGAATGGTAATATCTTAAATTTGCGAGAAATAGTATGAACAAAGCCCAAACAATGCCCAACAACAAATTAGAAAAGCTATTCAAAAAAGCAAAAAGCTCAGAAGCAAACCGAAAACACAAAAAAGCAGCTATACTTTACACAAAAATCATCAAAAAGAATTCTAAACTAACAATTACATATTTAGAACGAGCAAAAATAATAAGAAATCATGCAAACGAACTAGCATCTTTCAGAAAAAAACTTTATCTAAAAGACAAAAAAAGGAAGGAAAAAGAAGAATTTTTATCTCAAAAAATTAGATTTATTGAAACTCTTTTTGAAAAAGAGAAAAATGAACAACCCGAAACATACCATTTTTCAGATGACTTAATTAAAATAATTGAAATTGATAAAAACTACGTTCAGGTTTGGTTCTTTATTAAAAATCAAATTTCAGATATTGAACAAAAACTAAAAATAATTGATATTATTTTACAAATTGAACCTGAAAACAAACGAGCTTTACAAGAACAATTTGAAATTTACAAAAAACAAAATGATGAAAATGCTTTCAAAAAAGCTATAAAAAATTTCTTAAAAATATATCCCAACGATTACAAAACACATCTCGAATTAGGGAATTATTACCTTGAAAACAACGATTTTGAGTCCGCATATTATTCATTTTCAGCAAGTAAAAGCGAAAAACAGATTTCTCTAATTCTTTGCAAATTAAAAAAACTTGCATTTGAAAATACCCCACAAGCAAAATCATTTTTGAACAAAATTCAGGTTCCCGAAACCCCTTTTTACACAATAGGTTTAGAAAACTTTTTGGCTCAAAACTATAAAATTGCAGAAAATAATTTTTGGAGCGCTTCAATTGGAGCCGAAAACGAACACAATAGAACAAAAGCAATTATTTTTCAACATATTTCAAAATATTATTACTCGTTGCTCAAAAAACCTGAACAGAATATTGAAACTTTTCACAAAGCTGTGATGTATGCAATCAAAAAAAGCAAAGAAAAAACAACCGAACTAATCTTAGCCGAGATTTATGAAGAGGCTGGATTTAATGAATTTGCAAAGAATTATCATGAATTAGTAGAGAAAAAGAAAAGCTCAACAGAAAGGAAAGAAATTGACTTAGAACATTACTACATAACACAATACAATTTTATCATTCAAAATAGCCGAAATTACCAAAGTGCTTTAAAATTAGCCGAAGAAGCACTAACCAGACTTGGCAAAAAGCTCAATTTATTGGAAATCAGAGGCGATGCGTATTACAATGTTTCCCAAATAACAAAAGCCAGAAGCGACTTTAAACGGGTTTTAAAATTAAATCCGCAAAGTTACATTGCTTTAAAAGGATTAGTGCTTATTGAAGCCGGCGGTAACAGCTATAATAAAGCAGTTTTGTACCTTGAAGATTTTATAAAATTATTCGGCAAAGAAAGTTGGACAGATGATTTAGTGAAAAAAATTCCACCAAGTCAAATTTCAGGAAATGTCGAAAATTTCATCAAAAAATATTAAAGACCATCAAAAGACAGTCTTTAATATAATAATTTATTGTTTGTCCATATAGAAAAATTGGTCACTATTTTTGGGATTTAACACCAATTGGTCATCTTTAAACTCATACATTGCTTCAAATTCAGAATCATTTCCATCTAATTTGTAAACAATACTTGAGCCATTATCAACAAAAGTAAAATTATTGGCAAAACCTTTTTCGATCGTCAAATTATTGCCTTCAAAAATATACTTTGTTCCTTCATTCAAATCTGCCATGCTACCTTCGGCTTTTACAATAAGCCAAGTTCCTTCAAATTTCGACATATTTTCTTTTTTTGAATCATTTTCAATTTTAGTATCATTCTCGTTTGTTGCATCTGAATTTTTATCAGAATTACCACAAGCACTTAATGTAAACAATACAAAAACTAAGGCAAAAATACTTAATACAAACTTTTTCATTTTTTGTTTTTTAAAGGTTAATAATTATATTATACACTTGGAGTAACAAACTCCCAATCAGCAGTTTGTTCGTTAAATTTAAAAAGCATTTGCAGATTTTTAAAAGCATCAACTATAGCTTTTTCTTTCTTTTCGGGTGTAATTTCAGTTTTCAACATGTCATTGGCATCAATTCCTTGATTAAACATATTACTTCCAGCTTCATTCATTAAGTTTCCACCAATTCCACCAACCAAACCGCCAAGTTTCCCGGTAATAGTATTAACAGCCATATTTTTAGCAGCCTGTTTTCCGGCTTGTTTAGTGATATTTTTCATCAACTCGTCTTGGTCAGGCATAATTACAGCCACTGTAGCAATAGGATTTTCCTGATTTTTTGCACAAAATTCCAGATGAATTTGATTTCCTGCGACTAATTCCTCCTTTTTAATCAGAGATTTAATCATTTCGTAAGTAATTTCCATATTCATTTTTTCTGTAAATTTACGTATAAATTCAATTCAATTTCAAAATATTTGGTAACAAGCATTTTTTTCAAGGTGAAATGCAAATTTCATAGGATAAACAAAAAAAAACAAAAACAAATCTCTTTGAGCATAAATTAACATGTCTAAAAAGATAAATTTGTCTGACAAAAATCAGAAAAGGAAACATCAAAATTTAAGTACTTTGTAAAATTTTAAAAAAGGAATTATATAACTCCTGAACTTGAAATCAAAATACAAAATACTTTACAATCTTTAAAAACTTTCTAAGCTTTACAAACTAATAAACTTTCTAAACTTAAAATAAATGAACATTACTCACATTGAACACATTGGAATTGCAGTAAAAAGCATCGAAGAAGCAAAAAAATATTACGAAGATATTCTAGGCTTAAAATGCTATGCCGAAGAAGAAGTTTCGGATCAAAAAGTAAAAACCGCTTTTTTTCTTGTAGGACAAACAAAAATTGAATTACTAGAAGCAACATCAGAAGATAGTTCAGTAGCCAAATTTATTGAAAAACGTGGCGAAGGAATCCATCATATTGCTTTTGCTAATGAAAACACAGATAAAGCGTTAAAAGAAGTTGAAGAAAAAGGCGTTGTGCTTATTGACAAACAAGCCAGAAAAGGAGCAGAAGAATTAAGCATAGGTTTTCTTCATCCTAAATCAACATTTGGAGTACTAACAGAATTTTGCAGCAAATAAATCAGTTAATCAGTATCGAGTTAACCAATTATCGAGTTAACCAGTTAACCAGTTATCGAGTTAACCAGTTAACCAGTTATCGAGTTAACCAGTTAACCAGTTATCGAGTTAACCA
>JAFGUD010000077.1 GCA_016938685.1 Bacteroidales bacterium
AGTAGTGAGTTGGAATGCGGGGGGAATTTGTAAGCCGTTAACGGTAGTTTTTTATTCATCGTATCTTTTTTTCTGAGACTGAGAACTCATTCCTTTAATTTCACCAGCATTAAAACCAGGTTGTCATTCAAATCCAATTTTTTTGCAAGTTGTTCAATTTCTTTTTTCTTTTCGGGAAATTTTGGACTTGAGTTTTTAAAAAAATCACTATTCGCATACGATAATAATTCATAGGGTGAAAATATCATCAACAGGGTGGAGTTATTAATCCTGGCGTCGGGAAAGAAGCTTAATCCGCCGTCCAAGTCGTTAAAAATTCCATTTGGATTTACATCGTCATCAAATTCCGATTTCACAAGAAATGTTTCACCTAACTGTTTGTCGTATATTCCCAAAACCGGTGCTATTCCCAAGTATATTTCGCTATTTTGGCTGTATTCTCTTTTTTTGAAAGGATAGTGTTCTCCAAAATAATAGTTAAGAAAAAAATAATTATCAGTTTCAAAAAGGTTATTTATGTAAATATAATTATTCACAATTTTTGATGCTTCAGCTACAGATAAACTTTGCAGATGATGAGGCTTTTTAAATTTCCCCAAATCAAAAACATATATGGGCTCCAGCATGTTTTTTTCGTTTATTTTAAATAAAGTATCGCCCGTAAATTCCTTGTAAAACAATTTATTCTCAAAAAAATAAAACTCTGCTCTTCCATCTTCGGAGCGCGATGATTGTTTTTCGCGGTGGAATTTTTTGTAATTGGGAATTAATTGAACAGTATCTGTATTCCAATCAAAAATAATCGCTTTATTTTCCGCATCTCCCATTACATTTCTGATTTGACAAATAAAAAGAGAGTCAGACAATACAGACCAGTTATTATTAAATGGCACATTATCAAATCCAGCAGGATTCTTAATGCGTTTTACAAACTCTCCGGTTTTAGTATAAACCAATAAATCATTAGATGCTGGAACAAAAAGAAAATTCTCTCCAATTTTAACCGCACCCGGATACAAATATTCACCTGGTCCTTTCCCTTTTCGCCCAATTAGCAAAATAAACTTACCGTTTGAGTCGAATAAAAGACATTTGTCCGAAGTTGAAAGGAAAATAAATTTTTCACTAATATCGATATTTATTACCCGTCCCATTAAAGATTGTTCGTTTGTTTCCAGCGGAATGTAACAGACATCATCGGCAATTTCGCTTAACCTGACCTTTTTAATATTCGAAATGTTACTTTCCAAATCGATAACAAGTGGTCCGCTACTTTCAGGTTCTTTATTGCACGCTGCCATCAATAAAACAAATAAAATAAGAAAAGAATTTTGGAGTTTCATTTTATTCCGGTTATCATTCAATTTTTAGTTTTAGTTAAGGTTAACGAAACCGCAAAAATA
>JAFGUD010000078.1 GCA_016938685.1 Bacteroidales bacterium
AACGGTTCGCAAATATGATTAGTTGCGGATTGCGGGGCACTTCCTTGTCGAAAAGCACCGAGGCTGATGCGGGCTGAAAACTTGATTATCCGCACCGAAACCGCAATTAATTATATTTTGCTGTTACCATGCGTTTTTGACTTTAATACTTTTTGCCGTAATTAATTTTCAGCTATCTCATTTGTTTGATTTGAGTTTGTTGAAAATTGTTTTCTTAGAAATTATTCCTGAATGGTAACAAGTTTACCATTTTCGAAATATAAGTACATGTCATAGTTGTCATAAACCCACTGTTCTCTTACTCCACTTGCAGTTGTCGTTTTATTAATTTTTTCAGGCTTCCCAATACTAAACTCAGTCATTTGAGACGTCATCCCAATCCATATTTTTTTATCTAGTATTTTTTCAACAGTTTCTTTTTCATACATTTCCAGAAGCTTTATGCGAAGTTGATTCTTTAAACAAAGTAACTTTAATTGCTGAGTTTCTTTTGTCGAAACAATATTCATTTCATGTGTATAGCCTAAAATCGTATCTACTCTTACGACGCAATAACTGTCGTGAAATGCAATTATTTCAATAGGATGATTGGCTTCAAGTGTATGAATAGTATTGCCAAATACATCTCCTTTGTCTTTGATTTTTGCAGTCATTTTAGTTTTAGTCATTACAGATTGGCTAAACAAACCCATTGTAAAAAGTAGCAATAGTGAAATTAGAATTGTTTTTTTCATGATTGTTGATTTAAATTAATTTAGTTAACCTTTCATTCCATTTATCATATGTTGAATGTTCCCATTCTTTATTTTCTTCCAATGAATTTAGAAGAAGTTCAATTTCTTTATCTCTTTGCTTTGTACGTCTGTATAAAATTAGTAACCTATCAATACAATGTGCAAAATTGCATATATTTAAACTCCCTTGTTTCCCGAATCTAAGGGCTTCTTCATACATTTTTATTGCTGATTCCCAATTATTTAAATCTTCATAACTCTTAGCCTCTTTGATTAATTCTTGGTAATTTGAAAAATCAGATTCCCATTTATTTCGATTGTCTGTTTTTTTGGTAATATTATCCCATGTGTTTTTATCTACAAAAAAATGATTTTGACCATTTAAAATTGCATCTTGAGATATATCAAATATATTATCTGGAATTTGTCCTAAATGCTTTTGAAAATCTGAATATTTTATTTTAATAAAATTGTCCTTTGGAGTCAAACTTGCAAATTCATTTTCCATAGATGATTTTGCAGGTCTTTTATGCCGTTCGGTAATTTCTTTAACTTTATCATTTGCTTTTTTATTTGCTGATGCAGCAAGAACTATTATCAAAACAATTATGATTGCTATTATTAAAAATGTCATAGTAATTTCAGTTAATTAGTTATGTTGGTTGCTATTTCGTAGCGTCATTTAAAATGCATGGTAACGTCACTTGTAAGTTGTCGTTGCGGATTTCGAAGAGCGTTCCTGTCCGAAGGACACGGAACTGCGAAACGAGAATCCGCAGTTGGCGT
>JAFGUD010000079.1 GCA_016938685.1 Bacteroidales bacterium
TCAACTATCTTTAACTTTCAATGGGTAGAGCTTTTTTTTTAGAACAGTAATTTTATTAAAAGTCAACTTTATTTAGGACAACACATTGTCTAATCATTAACTATTAATCACTAACTATTAATCATTAATCATTACCTATTAATTATTAACTATTAATTATCAATTGTTCATTGCTCATTGCAAAAGTATTTTTCTACAAGTTTTTTAGCTGCTGCAATTGGTGAAATCTGTTGATTTACAACTTCTTGTTCTGTTATTTTTAATAAATTAGAAATATTTTCGTTTTTATAAAATCTGTTTTTCAAAATAGACAATATTTGATCATTCAGCCATTGAATTGATTGATTTTGTCGATTTTGTGCAAGATAATCATTACTTTTTATATGCTCAAAAAAATTATTTAGGCTTATAAGAACGTCATCAATTCCTTTTTTCTCAAAACCTGAAACACTTAACACTTCCGGAATCCACAAAGAATCCTTAGCAGGAAACATTTTTAGCGCAATTTCAAACTGTTTTTTATTCAATTTAGTTCTGTTAATATTATCCCCGTCATCTTTTGTAAAAACAAGAATATCAACCATTTCCATAATTCCGCGTTTAATTCCCTGCAATTCGTCGCCTGTTCCGGCAACAAGTAGCATCATAAACACATCAACCATCGACGAAACAGCAATTTCAGACTGCCCCACTCCAACGGTTTCGATAATTATTGTATCAAATCCGGCTGCTTCGCATAGAATGATACTTTCGCGGGTTTTTGCAGCAACTCCACCAAGTGTGCCGGATGTTGGCGAAGGACGAATAAAAGCTTCTATCCTACCCGATAACGATTCCATTCTGGTTTTGTCGCCCAAAATGCTTCCGCCCGAAATACTACTGCTTGGATCAATTGCTAAAATGGCGATTTTATGTCCATTATCAATAAGATTTTCGCCAAAATAATCAATAAAAGTACTTTTCCCAACGCCGGGAACGCCTGTTATTCCAATTCTGCGTGATTTTCCCGAATAAGGCAAACAAAGTTTTATCACTTCATCGGCAAATTCTTGTTCATCAGTTTTTGAGCTTTCAAGTTTTGTAATTGCACGACTCAAAGCATTCCTGTCGCCTTTTATAATATTATCTGCAATTTTCTGTGGCGTAACAGGTTCATTTTTAATGCCTTTTAGAATCTTATTTATGTTCGGGTTTATTCCCATATTATCGAGTTATTGAGTTATCGTGTTTTCGAGTTATCGAGTTGTCGTGTTATAAAGTTAACAAATTTACTAGATTGCCTGCTACTCGATCACTATCTACACGAAAACTAGATTACTTATCGTTTGTTACTGCCAATTGTTCATTGTTAATGTCTTGGATGAAATTTTGCCACAAATCTTCTTGTTTGTTTTTGGCTAAATTTTGTAAAATGTCTTTTTTATTTCGCTTAATTGCCTGATTTAATGCTTTAAAATAACCTATTGGGTTTTCCTCTAATGCCAAAAGTTCTTCGTCGGTGTATGTCGATTTCATATCGTTATAAATCGGAGTAATTATCAACTCACACTTAACAGAATCTTTTTGAGTTTGCATATCAGAACAAAATTTTTCTTTCAGATTTTCAATTGAATACTTCTTATGACTTCCGGGACCGGAAAATATATTTGAATAAGCAAAAATGTAAAAAGCCAATCCTGCTACTACAAGCAGAATCAGTATAGTTCGGAGTATTTTCTTGAATAACTTTACTAAAAGAATTATAGCAATAAGTGCTACTACTGCAATTATTATTGTTTGAGTGTTTATGTATAAGTCCATAAGTCAGTTATAAAGCTTGTCAAGTTATAAAGTTTTGAAAGTAAAGAATACACAACAAAAGTAGAAAAAATATTGAATTAGCAGGATTGATTTTGGTCAGGTTTTATTAACAAAATATTATTATCTTTGAAAAGGAATCATCAAATTTACAAATCACCTAAATCAATTCCATGGAACAAAAAGACTATTTAATGCGACAGATTGACCAACTAGGTGTAGTTTTAGCTGCAATTTTGGGTAAGTTGCTTGGTTTAAAAAACCAGGTACAATCAATTCACGCTATCGAATTGGTTACCAATGAATTAAAAGAAGAAGCTAATATTGATTTGGAAGACATTTTAAATGAAGATATTGAAAAAATACTTTCAAATAACAATTTAAACATGTCTAACCTGGAAACGTTAACTAATATTTTACTTGAAACTGCCGAAACAAAAAAGAACGAAGAACAACTTACCATTTACAGAAAATGTCTTGAATTGTTCGAATACATAAACAAAAACGACAAAAACCTTTCCTTTGAACGTTTTCAGAAGATTGAAGAACTCAAAAAAGTAATAATGACGTAGATTTTTTATTTTCATAAAACATTTTTAATCTTATTATCGTTAATTTATTAGAGCCACCAAAACCCAATCATTATGCAAAAACTAACTTCAATCCTATTATCAATTTTATTGATAATCAGCCTTTTGTCGTGTAATACCGATAAAAATTCCAATGAAAACACAGAAAACACAGATGAAAACACCTCAGTACTGAATATTGAAAAAATGAGTACTCAAGATTTACTGAATTTTGAACTGGATTTTACTCATTATGCCATTTCTACTTCTGAAAATGAAGAAATTATTACCGAACGCGGTACAATAATTAATATTCCTGAAGGAGCATTTGTTTATGAAAACGGCAATGAATATTCCGGTGATGTAGATTTACGTTTTCGAGAAATAGTTTCAGCTGCCGATATAATTACTACTGATGTGGAAATGGTTTATGATTCAGCCGGAAACAATTATATTTTTCAGACAGCCGGAATGTTTGAAATCGAAGCCTATTCTACTGCAAATAAACCTCTTAAATTAAAACAAGGAAAGGAAATTAACGTTACTTTTAATTCTATAAACTATGGTTCTTATGGATTTTATAAATACAACAAAGAAGAAGAAAATTGGAATTACAATTCTTCTTCAACAATTATTGAGAAACTCCCTGAAAATACATCAACTACTTATTTGAAACCTGAAAAGGTTGATCCTGTTAATGATTATGTAATCAGACTTGATATTCCAGTTAATTTTTCTGAACTACGTATTTATTCTAACTTGCTTTGGGTTTATGATGGAGACAAAACTAATAATGAAGTGGATAATATTTTATCTCAAAAAGTTACAAACAGCTATCTTGAGAAAGATGGTAGCAAATATATTTTATTTTTAAAAACAGCAAACGAACTCTACAAATTACCAGTAAAACCTGCATTTTCTGAAAATAATTACAACATTGCTATTGAAAAATTCAACAATACTACTAATAATTTTCAACCTAATAATCAAATTTTGTCCAATAATAATCCTGTAAAAAGGAAAAAAAGCATATCTATGCTTGGTCTTTATAACTTTGATCGTTTTAAGAAAAATAATGGGGCAATAAATGTGATGGCTTCGTTCAATCTTAATGGAAAACATTTAAAAGATTTCACATTATTTCAAATTGCAGGTTATGATGATGTTGTTATAAAATACGAAGTAAAAAACAGATCTGAATTCTATTATTTTCCGACAGAAAGTAATAAACTAATAGGTATAATGCCTGATGGTAAGGTTGTCTACTTAACAGCTGAAGCATTTAAAGAACAAACAACAACAAAAACAAGTAATTTTGAGTTAATCGAAAAAAAGGATCAAATAAACAACAACGAAGAATTAGATAATTTTATAGCATTACTTTAATTAATATTGTCCAAATCAACTGTATTTTGAAGGCTGAAAATTTAAAAACATCCCCCAACGTCTCTTTTTAAAGGTTAATTTTTGCAGGACTATGCTTAATTTAATTTGGACACTATAATATAAATTTAATTTTTATTTTAAATATTTTTCGATATTGCACAACTGATAAATATGAAAAAAAAGTCATTTTTACAGAAGTATCTTTTACTATTTTTTTTACTTGTTGTTGTATCAATTCAAGAAACAAAAGCACAATCCATATATTCTGTTAGTAAATTTGGCAGGTCGGGAATTGTTAATTCTGAATTTGAAACAATTTTACCTCTAAAGTATAATAATTGCGAAGTAGTTGCAGATTCTTTTGCTATTGTAGAAAAGTCAAACCTTTATGGATTAGTTGATCATAACGGCAATTTCATATTAGATTTATTTTATGATAAAATTTCTTTTATAAATATTGATGTTTTTCTGGTTCAAGAAAACGACAAAAAATTCATCTTTGAAGCAATAAATAAAAATAAAACCTACATTGAAAATTATTTTATTTATTCATTTTGGGGAAATAAATTAGTTATAAGTATTGACAACAAAACAATAATTATTAGCGATTTTGATCTCGAACGAAAATCTTTTGAATTTGACTCAATTTCAAGAATAATAATCAATGACAACAGCTATACTTTAGCTGATTATTTCTTGTCTGACGAATATTACTATCTAACATACAAAGATGAGAAAAAAGGTGTTTTATCAAGAGACCTGAATGTTATTATTGAACCACTTTTCACATCAATAACATATCAAAATCCATATTATTTTGTTGAAAACAAAAAGTTAAAGGGCTTATATAGCGAAACCGGCAAAGAAATTATTTCTCCTATTTTTTTTGATATTAGTTATTTTAAAGATGTAATAATTGTACAGAATGAATACAAGGGAATTTATTCCAAAAATGGCGAAATAATAATCCCTGCAGAGTACGATGACATTTCGGTTCAAAGTGACAATAATTACAAAGTAAGCAAAAACAACAAATTTGGACTTATTGATAATTCGGGAATAATTTTAACTAATTTAGAATATGATAATTTAAATTATGCAGGTGCGGAATCATATATTGTTTCTTCCGGGAAAAAATGGGGACTGTTGAACGACAAAGGTAAAATTGTTGTACCTCTTCAATATAATTCATTGAAAAAAACTATTAATCCAAATATTTTTTGTGTAAGTTCCTTTTCTACCGATTTAATCTCAAATGAACAAATAAGTAAAAAAATTGACTTAGAAATTTCAGAAGACAAAGAACTAAAAAAACATTATAAATACGGATTAGTAAGTAATCACGGGAATTTATTAATTGACACATTATACTACGAACAACAGATATTAGTAACAAATGATTATGCTATAATAAAAAAAGACAAAGAAATGAGATTAGTCTTCATTCTTAATAAAGATGGAACAATTGCTGATAAAATGGAAGTAAAATATTTTAAAGCTATCTCATTAACTCCAAAGGAAAACTACGACAATGTATGGCGAGAAAATAATAATAGAAGATATGAAGAGGAATACAAAAGATGGGGACTTTTCACATATCAAGGCTTAAAACTAATAGACTTTTCTTACAAACAATTATTCTTTAATTTTCAGGGAAATCCCGATATTACAATGGTAATGGATTATGGTGGCTATTACGGAATTGTAAACGATAAAAAAGGAAAAGAAGTGTTATCTCCCTTATTTGTAAATATAAATCAAGATGACTTTCTTGTTTCTAATGTAGCAAGATGTTATTCAAAATCAGGGTTATGCAGATTAATCAACAATGAAGGTGAGCCAATAGAAGGTTTGTATTCTTGTTACGTTGATGATTTCCAAAATAATAGCACACGAATCTGTTCGGGAGCCAAATTTATCAAATCAAAAGATCAAAAATTCACTCTTAATGTTAATGGTTATTACAACAAAGAATTTTATTATCTTACTAAAAACGGCTATTGGGGAATTATTGACACATCAGGAAAAATACTTGTAAGTAAAAAATATAAATTCATTCAAAAACAATTCAGGAATGAATATATAGCAATGGATACAAAAAAAAGATGGGGCGTTATCTCTCCAAACGGAAACGTTATAATTCCTTTTGAATATAATCATATAACTCATTTTGAAGGTGAAAAAACGCAGCTTTGGTTAGAAATTCCATTTTACAAAGTGAAAAAAGGAAATAAATGCGGAGTAGTTGATTCTGCTAATAATATGGTGCTTGATATAATTTACGAAGATGTAAAATATTTAGAAGCAAATGACACAATTTATTGGGGAATAAAAAAAGACGGAAAATGGGGATTAATAAATGAATTTAAAAACGAAATAATTCCATTCAAATTTGATGAAATAACCTATTTAAAAGACAGATCATTGTCGGTTTTTTTAGCAAAAAACAATCATATCAGAAGTGGATTTATTGATACAAGTTGCTTTAATAACACTCCGCCGTATTATCTTGCTGCTCATCAGTTTAACGAAGGCTTTGCTGCTGTTGAACTTGAAGAAGGTTGGACTTTTGTGAATAAAAAATTTGAGCCAATTTCAAAAGAAAGATATCTTGATTGTAAAGATTTTTCAGAAGGATTTGCAGCCGTAAAAGTTGATACAGGTTGGGGCTTTATTGACACTACCGGGCTTATAGTTATCAAACCACAATATTTTGATGTAGGTGGATTCTACTCGGGTTTATCATGGTTTAAGACTGATAAAAAAAAAATCGGCTATATTTCGCAAGAAAACAAAATAGTATATAAACCAAAATTCAAAGACGCTACAAATTTTATTGGAGAAATAGCTTTTGTTAAAAAGAAAAGAAATTACGCTAAAATAAAACCTCGAAAAAGTCTAATTTTTCTATATAAGTTCAAAAAAATAGTACCTTACCCTGATTTAAACCTGTTTTTTGTCCTTAATTATAAAAGTCAAAAAACATATTTAAACTCAAAAGGGGAAAAACTTTTTAAATACAACACTTACGATGGAGTTGGTCAATTTGTTGAAGAAATGGCTACGGTAATTTGTAAAAATAAAACAAAAGGTTTTATAGACACATCAGGCACTCTCATTATTGATGGATTAAACACTTGTAGTGATTTTACAAACGGCTTTTCCTTAGTCTATAGTAATTACAACACTAACACATTTCGATATATTGATAAAAAAGGAGAGTGTTTTAATTATCGGGTAAGATATTCGGAAGACATTGGATTATTTCAGACCAATGATCATTTTTATTTTGCTTATGAAGACAACACAAGAACACCTTACGATTTTGAAGAAGCTCAACCTTTTAATAACGGTAAAGCAATTGTAAAACTTAATAACGGATATGGAATTATAAATAAAAACGGAACATTTATAATGCCAACAGTTTTAACTGAAATAAAAGACTATAAAGAGAACTATGCCGTTTATTCAATAAAAGAACAAGCAGGGGTTTACAACTCAAATGGAGTAGAAATATATCCTCCTTATGCACTTGCTGTTGAATATATTAACGACAACTTAATAAAAATCTTCTTAAATAATAGAATAATCTATATCAACATGAACGGAAATATAGTTTGGGAATAATTTACAATCTGATTTCCAACAACCAAAATATGATCTATCTGAGGTATTGGTTTTAAGTCTTCAAGCAGTTCTATCACCCAGTCATTCAGATTTTTGTCAATTACTTCAAATTGTTCAGTCATTCTCAAAGCGTAATTCTTTTTCAGTAATTCTTTTAGCCTTTTTGAAAGGAATTTTCGTTATTATCACTTCCAAACTGATCCTGATAATCATTGGCAACTATTTATCAACCATTAATTATTTATACCAAATTGTTAAAATAATTCCGAGAATTATTTTTTCCAAGTTGTTATGCCGATTGACTTTAAAACCGATTTTAAGAAAATGAAATCGGATTTTTTAAAGCATTTCGGTATAAAAACCGCCATTTTTAACAATTTCCTGAGCTCTTTCAAAATTATCAGGAAATAAATCACTTGGAACACCACCAAATTTTGTAACAACTATGTATCTTGCACAATTTGTTTTATCGGTTAAACAAAACTTTTGTTTCAATTCCTCAGTGTTATTCGGCATATTTGCCATTTTGTCGTTATAAAACGGACAACCTAATGTTTTTTCACATACCATAACTATATAATTTGCTCCAAAAATAACAATTTTAATATTTTATACTAACCCTCTTCTAAAATTTGTAAAAGTATCCCGATGCCCTCGGGACAAGTTATGCCGATAGACTTTTAGTTTTGCATTACGA
>JAFGUD010000012.1 GCA_016938685.1 Bacteroidales bacterium
AGGACCGATGTTGAATTGAAAAAAATTCAACGAGGCCAGATGATTGCCAACTATTTCAACTTAACAGCAGTACCATAAGCAATCATTTCAGCAGCCCCCTGCATAATCATAGATGTCGAAAACCTCATAGCAACAACAGCATCAGCTCCCATTTCAATAGCATGATTAACCATTCTATTATAAGCCTCTTCACGAGATGTATTTGCCATTTCAGTATATGTCTTGATTTCACCACCAACGATATTCTTAAAACCCGCTCCAATATCTCTAGCTATATTCCTTGATCTAACTGTACTACCTTTACAAACTCCCAAAACATCCACAATCTTCATATTAGGAATTTCATTCGTAGTAACAACCAAAAATTTATTTTTTTTCATTCTTATAACTCCTCCTTTTTCTTTCTAATCCACCATAATTAATAGGCTCTATCTTATCTTCATTAGGATTCAAAATCACCAAAAACCCCAACACAAACAAAAAAATCGCAAACGATATCATTACCCTAAAAAAAATAACTCCTAGCAAAAAAGAAATTAAAATCAAAACAATCCCCAAAATTCTTTTATCCGCCATAAATACAATAATTATTCATATTTTTTAAAACCTATGATTACCAGTTGAGAATTTCCCGCTTAACTCCCTTTGTCCAACCCTCAACAATATCAATAATAATATGCCTAATTTGATCTTTTTCTTTTATTCTATAATAAAAAACATAACCGCCCTTAGATTGATTTATCTGCCCACGAACTACCAATCCCTTTTGATGCAACTTCTTAACACCCCTCTGAATCGTGGACTTATCCAACCCCAATCTATCCGACAACTCTTCAGTCATATACCTATTATCATTGGCAATTAAAAACTTCAAAATTCTAAACTCCGACTTACTCAAGCCCAAACTACACTTAACAATCTCTTCCAAATCAAATTTTTTACACGCAAAATCTATCATTGTTTTTTCTCCGTTTAATAGCGAAAAATTTTTTCCAAGGAATTTTGAGCCCTTGAGAAAAAACATCGCAGGAATTTGAATAACAAATTCCGA
>JAFGUD010000080.1 GCA_016938685.1 Bacteroidales bacterium
AGACAGTTAACGTGTAACTTCTTGGTTTTTAAGTGGGAACTACTGGATTCGAACCAGTGACCCCCTGCTTGTAAGGCAGGTGCTCTGTGAGCGTCCAAAAGCTTCGCTTTTGAACGAAACCAGCTGAATATAAGCTCCTTACATTCGTAAATCAAGAAGTAATTTATGTTATCAATTTTTATGGTTTACATCACGGTTTACATTGCAGTAAACTAAGACAGATTAATATTTAATTTAATTAACTCTCAATTTTTCTTTTCAAGACTGAATTAACAGCCATGAATTTAATTAGAACAGGCTAAAAATGAACCAAATAAAATTCAATAGAAAATTGTAAAACAGGATTGATTTCTCTTAGAACTTTTTCAAAATCCACTCAGAATATTTATTCGTACATATGAATTTATTTTTGCGTTCAAATAATATTTTTGCTTTTTACCCCTAAAGGGTATGGGTGTAAGTCGGGATACAGTCCATTTATGTCTAAAATAAAAATTAAAAAAAATTCTTTATCCAAAGAAAATAAAAGCCCTCATATAAAATGTAGGTAAACAGAATAGCGGCAAACAAAAAATTATTTTTTATTCCAAGGACTAAATCCGACTGAATCAAACCTGAGAACATTTTTCCAAGTAATAAATAAACCATTACAATCAATAACGGAATTAAAAAAGTTGTTATGAACAAAAAATAGATTTCTTTTTTTATAAGCTTTCTTTTCTCAATTCTGGCTAAAAAATAATTCCAAAGCGTTGTAAGAAAGGGAAAGAATATTAAAAAACCATAGCTCATAATTTTATCTATTAAATCCTCTTTTTTAATCGAATAGTAATCAGTAACAAAGTGCGTTTCAATAACAACCACCCAAAGGATTGTAAATCCTACATAGGAAACAAATAATATCGGGTAAAGCACTAATTGTTTAATTGTCACTCCTTCGCTAACCCATATAAACCATGCAAAAAACAAAAAAGGGACTACAAGTAAATCGAGTTGCCAAATAATAATCCATTCCCCGCCTACTTTTTCTTTTAGAATTGGCTCAAACATTAATAGTAATAAACTTATTAATGCTATTAAAATTAAGGCTATAAAATATTTAACTGGTTGAGTTTTCATTTTTCATTCAACTAATTTCAAAACCATAAAAATTTTGTAGTATTCAATCTCTCGTTCAATTATTTTCTGCGGTATAATTCTTTATTGAATCTATAACATAGTTTATTACTACATTTTCTAAGCCATAATGATGTCGAAGTAGCATTTTATCTTTATCTAAGATAATCTCTACCATTTCTGTATGGGCAATCTTAAAACTGATGTAAACATCATATTGACTCTCACCTGAATAAAAATCGAAATAAGATGACACACGTTTTTGATGAGTTTCTTTATCAAAATCGATGTATTGAGATTTAAGCAAATCTAAAGTAAAATAAGTAGGTTCCTCAATTATTACAAAATCTGTATCTTTTCCTGAGCGGTTATCGTGTCCGTGCATTCCTGTTATTTTAAACCCATATATTTGTGCATTTGCTCCAGTTATAAGAAAAACAAACAGAATAATTAGGATATTTTTCATTATTATTTTATTGAGAACTAATAAATTATAAATATTTCGTTTATTCCAGATAACCAGTTAACAACAAAATATCTTCAGTATCAAGGACTACAATTTCAGCTACAAATTTTACAGTATTTCCAATCTGAATATTTGTTATTGTTACAACCGCCTGCCCTTCAATATCGTCATAAGTGTTTTCAAAGCTCCATGTGAATTTTATTTTTTGTTTTTTATATTTTTCATTGGTGGTAGGTATCTCCTCATATTTAAGTGCACTAACTTTCCCATAAGACTGAGAACCAGAATTTCTGAATTTGTTACAAAAACACAGGTCTTCACCGCAATTATAAAAAGATAAGGCAACATCCTCATTTATTGCAACATGGTCAAAGTTTTCACCATTAAATTCATAGTTAGTAACTTTCAAAGTAACATTTGTATCTTGCCCAAGGGAAATTGTTGTTGACACAATAGAAAGTATAACAACATAAAAAAACTTTTTCATGCAAAAAGGTTATTTTGACTTTTTTACACAAACTTTAAAATTCAATATAACATGCTAAGCTGCCCAAAGACAGATTTAATCTTTTCAGACATTTCCTGATCTGAGGCTAATTGATTTGTTTTATTTAAAGTTTCATTCCAATAATACAAAGCTATTAACGCACCCATTGCACGCGTTTCATTTTTCGCAAAAATAAAATATCGGATTGTATGAATTTCAACTAAAAAGTTTTTTGCAGAAGGAGCTATAAATCGACTTTTTGACTGTCTCATTATATTACCAATCTTATCGGAATTCACAATTGTGTCATAGGCTTTTTCAAACTTATTACTTCCATTTCTTGAAATATAATAATTCTTATAAGCTTTATATGTTTCTTCAAAGGTTGTAATTGGAAATGGTAACATAATTTAAAATTTTTATTATTTTTTTATAAATGGACTGATTAATTCATAATTATAATCTTTTAAAGAACTCATAACTTCCAAAATATTATATATGAGAAATTTAGGGATATAGGAGCCAAAATTGTTTTCAATTTTTAGCCTCGCTACATTTTGATATTCATTGATTTCACTTTCTAGGATAACCCCTTTTGCAATTAAATAGTTTATATATTGGGAGGCACCATAGGCACAGAGAGTTATTCTGTCATTGTCCGTTTTAAATTTATCATAGAAACTGTCTATGAAATATTCCAGCTTAATTTTTATCTCATGACGCATAATATCGCTGTAGATAAATGTTCTGAATATCTCTAATTACTTAATCGTTTGACAATATTCTAATAAATGTTGCCAAGTATAATTCTTCATTTTTATGCAAATATCCATCTGCCCAAGCCATATTCCAGATGGCTTTTTTGAACAATTCTTTTTTTTCTGGACTAAATGATTTTAATATTTTTTTTGATTCATCTGGTGAAAAATTAATGACTTCTTGTTCATCTATTCTCATATCATCTAGTTCGTGATACATAATATAATCTAGCATATCTAATTCTTCAGGGGATATATCCTTGTCAGCACTTGCAATGGCAAGGCAACTGCGTAAAAAAGCCAGTTTCTCTTTTTTTGTAAAATTCATGATGTATAATTTGCCTCCTCCCCGTTCCCCAAGTTTGGTTTTTAACAATAAAAAAGCGTGGGAACTGTTAAATCTATCTGTACACAGGTATCGCCAAACACCCACAGCCCAAATAGACAACAGCCCCACGCCCGTATGAGCGTGAGCACTATTGCTATTATTCCTGAGCTGTTTGAAATTGGCGATTTCGTGTACAAGAATAATATCTAAAACGCTTTCGTTATATCATTTTATCGGTTGACTTTTCAACCTTTTCAAATTTAACAAAAAAATTATGAAGTACGTCAAATTATATTGTAGAACATATATAGACAAACGCTGATAATTTCATTCACTAAGCCTCAGCAACACAATTGAACTTGACTAAAGTATAGGTTGATGGTTTTAAACTATTGTTAGCTGAGACTTCAAAATATTCTATAATCGTGTTTTGCGTTACTTTGTGAGTAATGGCATAACGAGTATAAATCTTTTGCAATTCTTGCTTGAAATAATCTTTCGGCTTTCTTTCACCTACATTAAATGTGTCCCCGATTTCCAATAAAATTTCCGTTTTAAATCTTTTTTCCTCCATTTCAATTTCGGTTAGCCTTTTAGCCATTTTTGCACGGCTATAATCAACGGAAATTATATAATCCTCACCCAGTTTTAAAAATGCATCAACAATTAAATTTGCATCGGCAAAATTTTCCTGAATAAGCATCTCTCTGAATTCCTCAACATTTTTATTGTTTTTTAAAAGCGAAACTATCCGTTGTAGTTTCTTTTTTATTCCTTCCTTATTGCGAATCTTAAATCTTGCTTCATTTAAATAGAATCGTAACTCAGGAGCATTAAAAATTACGTTGAAAAATCCGGTGTTCTTATAAGCCTGTACAAGTGATTCAAAGTCTTTGTAATATGCTCGTACCCTTTCTTCATTATATTTGTTATGAACCGCGAATTCGTCTAAATTCCAATTTTCATCGAGTAATTCGAAGTAGCCAGAATTTCTCAAATCCCTTTCGACAGCTTTTTTGGCAGTCGGATTTTTTGCCTCGTTAAATTGACTCAAAAGAAATTCGTGGTTTATGCGGTGTTGTTCTATTTCAATGTCCAGTTCTTCGCTTGTTTTTACAGATAAGTCACCTTTTATATTTGTAATATGAGTTAAAGAGTTGTAGTTTTTGCCGTCTTCAAAAATTGTCCTGAACCTTCCCTGAATCTGAATTGCTTCCGTAAAAGGGTCTATTATGGTATGTTCAGCTTGATTTAAATCAGTTAAAATAATAATGTCGGGCTTTATTTTTAGTTCAATATCAATGGCAGAAAAGTAACGCGATGTAAAAAAATTATATTCTGCGAGCGGTTCGGAAAAATCCGATTCAACATTTTTAAACCCAAGTTTCAAAAGAATATTTTTGCTTTTCAGTGAACAAAAAGTTTTGTAATTGTATTGCATTCTTAGTGAATTGACAATGCTGTCAATCCCTGTCGTTGAGTTGTAAAAAATGCAAACCGGACGATTCGATTTTAAAGCCTGAAATTTTTCAAACAGAACATTGGCAAAATCGTTTGTAATTATTACCTCAATATTTTTTTTATAATCAAATTGGGGTTCAATTTTCATCTTGTAAAAATTCTGTTCTTTTATTTTGGGGTGTTGAATGTCTAATGGCGTTGCAGAAACAAATGCTTTATTCTCAAATTCAAAAAAATCATTTACGGGATTTGTTATTTTAGTTCTGTAACCAACATCCTGATTTAACCTTTCGCACTCATCAAAAAGGCAGAAATATTCTGAATATATATTTAACTCAATATTTTTTGCTGCATTTCTGATTTTTTTAAATCCCTCGGGAGTGGTTATCAGTTTTTTGAACCTTATTGAATTATTTGTTAAATATTTCCTTATTTGTTTTTCGGTTACGCCTTGGTAAACACCCAGTAAATTCAATTCTTTGTGTTTACTGATTTTTCCTTTGATAACAGGAACATTAGGTTCAATAATTATTGAATTTCTTTTTGCGTGGATTTCGGTATAAGTAGCACCTATTCCGGTCAACGTTTTGTCAAAGACAATATTTGTCGGGATATTTACTAATTTTTCCCTTTTTAAGACATCAGTTAGCTTTTCATCTTGAAATAAATTTAACGGTATAACTTTCATGGTAATGTGTTATTTATCAACGTTTAAAAGTCAACGGATTAAATTCGATAAATTTTTTGCCAATATATATCAATGTTCAAAAAAATATCCGTTCGTCTTTTTTTAATTTAGAGCGTCTTTGCCTGAGTAATTTTATTTAACAAAAATGTCAAAAGTAAAAATAAAACCCTACCTATATTTAAGTAGGCAGGATTTTATTTATTCAAAGTAAATGTTTCATTGCTTCGTTTATTTGCTCACTTTCGAAGCTATCCAAATAAATTTGCGTTGTCGAAAGGTCAGAATGTCCCAAAGCTTCACAAATTAAAGCAATATTTACACCTGAGTTCTTTAAAACTGTTGCAAATGAATGGCGTGCAACATATGTGGTTAAATTGGTTTTAATTTCGCAAAGCTCTGCGATTTTTTTCAATCCATTTCCCGTTTTTCCCAAAATTTTATGAATTCGATTTTGTTTTTGCTGGGCAGTTTTATGCACTCTTTTATCCAGAATTGGAAATAAATAACCTCTGTTTTCAATTTCATGGTTGTATCTGGAAATGATTTGTTTTGCATCAGATGAAATTTGCAGGCTGATAGTTTTACCTGTTTTCTGGCGAATATATTGCACCCTGTTATCAATTATATTATTTGATGTAAGGTTCGCAATGTCAGTAAAATTAATCCCACCACATAAATAACTGAAAATAAAAATGTCTCTTGAAAACTGAACAGATTCAATTTCATTTATCAAATCAACCGATTTAATAAGTAAAATCTCATTCTTAGAAATTGCCCTTTTATTTGTAGTAACATCGAATTTACTGATTTTAAAATCGTTGAATGGATAGTTTATTTTTGTTGCAGATTTTGAATCAATGGCTTTATTATAGGCACTTCGCAAGGTTCTAAAACGCAAACTTATTGAGGTCTCTTTATTTCCTTTTTTGCGCATCCATTTTTCATAACGGATTAACCATTCTAAATCTATATCAGAAAATATAAAATTCATATTTCCCTTAGAAAATGATTTGATTGAATTTAAAGTTTCTGCATAAACCTTTTTATTCCCAACATTACCAGCAATTTCAAATTGATTTATTAATTCATGAAAATATTCTCCAACTTTCTTTTCTTTAATCTTTTGATTTTTCCCGTTCAATAATCCGTTTAATGTAAAATCTAAACTATCAGCACCAAGGATTAATATTTGCTTTTGGAGTTCTGTTATTTTATTTAATATGATTTGCTGAATGTATTCTCCATTTGGGCAATTGAATTTTGGGCGATTCTTACTAAAGTCCCAGAACTTTTGATTTACAGACAGCCCTAAACTTTGGTATTTCCGTTTTCCGTCTTTTGAAATTTGAATCATTAGTGGATTTTCGCCATTTGCAAGTGTTTTGGACTTGTAACAAACTACTGAAATTGAAGCATTCATAACGTAAAATTGGTTTACGTCTTGGTTTACAACTTCACCGTAAAATTTGAAAATTTGAATGTTTACAAACAAAAAAACCAAGACAGTTAACGTGTAACTTCTTGGTTTTTAAGTGGGAACTACTGGATTCGAACCAGTGACCCCCTGCTTGTA
>JAFGUD010000081.1 GCA_016938685.1 Bacteroidales bacterium
CCCTACTTACTACTTACTTCTAATTTCTGTTGTTCGAAGTTTGGGGTTTGTCCCTCCTTCGCCGAGGCTGCGGAGGATAAATGTTTGGGGTTTTTTTGTTTCCCGAAGGAGAGGTTCTGACCTCTGCACAATCCTACAACGGATTCAGATGAAACGGATTTGAGATGGATTTTGAGCCAAAAAGTTTTAACAATGCCACTGGATCATTTTTATCGATTTTTGCTTTTTCGATTTTCTTAAAATGAAATGGTTGATTTAATGTAGGAATACGAGTGGCAAAAAATGGCCATAATGAATTAGACTCATACTTTTTATTAATATCAGGAAAATCAGTAATTGGGGTAATAAACGGATTGTTTTTAAACTCGTCAGAATAAAAAAATATCCATTTTTTATCATACTCTAAAATACCAATTAGTTTATCTTTAAAGGTGATTTCAAACATGGTTTTATCCCGACTTGAATTATCCAAATAATCCATGCCATCCACTTTCCACATATTTAATAGCTTCTTAATCATGGTGCAAAATTAAAGATTTTTCTTAATACCTTGAATCTATATGATAAACAGCACAAAATCAAGTTTATTCTTTCACTACTAAGTATTTTAGAGAAATCTTTTTCGATTTGGTTCAATACATTATTGAAGGTTAACCCACTAAATACATAATCTAATCTTTCAATATCATTAAATTCTTTATTCAAGGCAATTTTCTCCATGAGTTTAAAATGATTCAAATTTCTCTCGCTCTCCCATCCAATTTTCGGAAAGCTTTTGTCGGAATATTTTCTTATCTCTAGTTCTCTTCTATTCTTATCTTTAAAAATATTTAAGATTGTTTCTTCATGATAATTCCAAAACAATGCCCTAGCAGTATCATAAAAAGGTGAAAAATAAGGATCTTTAATGCCATTAAGGTCAGAGATTACACCCCAATTATAAAAATGTCTGTCATTATTTCCAATTAAGGCATCAAAAAGGAGCAATTCTAAAAACTTATTATAAATAGTCTCAAAATTTTGAGGATAAAAGTGTCTTATCACCTCCTTTGTAAAATTGACGGTAAAAAAATCCCTTGCCTGATTCTTCTTTTCAATTTCTTCAACGAATATTCTATCATTTAAATATCCTGCATATAGTTCAGCCCCATGCTCCAATTTTTGATAATCAGGATTCTTTAAAAAATATTTCGAAAAAAACCGAATTTGTTCCCCAATGAAATATAGTTTTGAAGAAGCCATATCAAAACCCCAATATTCACCAATTTTATTAAGTAAATATTCAGTTATAGATTCAATTGGATAATGTTTATGACATAATTTAGCAAGGTAAAGAGGCCAAGTTTTAAGATTATTTTTTCTACAGTTTCCATACTCATAAATCCTTAAAAAATCTTTTGGGGCATCACCAGTTATGGCAATATCTGTAACAAGCCGATAATGATTATTCTTGAGACGTCCAACAGCACTAAGTTTCGGAGAATAACCTGAATAATCGGTTATAGGAAGTGATTTTATCCTTTTTTGTTTTTCCAAAATTACTTTTTAAAATAATAGTCCGTTCAATAATTTGCCCTTATGGACAAGATAATTCAGTTTTTTGTTGAGCGATTGAAAATTGGTTTCTCCGGCAAACATGGCAATATTAGTTAAACGAAATACCGTTCTAACATCCTGATAGATGAGCAAA